>CAZWOV010000388.1:0-3006 GCA_964635645.1 uncultured Planctomycetaceae bacterium
ACATAAAGCGTTTTATTGAAATCTAATCCGGTCGTCGCGGTGGAAACAAGCGAACCGTTGCGCAGCACATTGATAAGATTAATCTGACTGAGTTGCGGAATCGTAGCGGCGACGGACGCCTTTGCGGTTCCGCCTCCGATATAGAGTCCGGTCGGCGCGGTCGGCGCGTCGTAAGTCAGAGAACCGTTCATCACCCAAGCCGTCGTCGGAACCGTAACGGCAGTCGAATTCCACGCGCCGGTCGTATCGTAAACATGAGTCGTTTTCGCGGCGTCGGCGTACCAGGAGGCCTCCGACGCATTCAGTTCGCGGTTAAATTCAAATTTTTTGTCCGTGTTCTCCGCAAGATCGGAAGGAACGAAATTTGCGGTTTTTCCGTTGATACGGTCCACCCAGTTTGCCCCGTCGGCGTAATCGGACGCATTCCAGTACGACGTCATGCCGGAAAGTCGGGCGCGCGCCTGAAGAACGACGTCCGACTGACTCAACGCGGAGGCGTAAACGGAAAACGAATCGATCCGCCCCGTCCAGTACTCCGCCTTATTGTGCGCGTCGCCGCCAAGGCCAAGTTTCGTTGCGGATTTCATGTCGGAACTCAGTGTCGTCACGGAAATCAAAGAACCGTTCATGTAGTACTTCAGCTGATTTCCCTCGTGAGCAACAACGATATGCCGCCACTCCGTACTGATGGGAAGCGCATTGTTCAAGCCCAAAAAGGAATTTTTGTTCACGTATTCGGCTTTATTCGACGTAAGTTTGAAAAAATTATACTCGCCGTCGACGTCCGGATAGCGATTTCCCCAGATAATATCGTTCGACGATTCAGAATTCTGAAAATAACCGGAGATGGAAAAGTCCAACCCGGAAGCGGTAATGCGGGGCAGGTTGCCGAGATAAATACCGCCTGCGTTATTGAAATTCGCCGCGGTAGACCCTAAAGCCGTATCTTCGACGAAAGTAACGTTACTTCCGAAAATCGTTCCGTCGGTCAAATTTGCCCAGTCTCCCGAAGCCGCGTTTCCTGAAATCATTTCAAGATGCGTGGAACCGTCAAAGTTCCAGAATCCCACCAGCGCGTCCGCCCGAACCGACGAAGGACAGGAAACAGCCGCGCTGAACATCGCGGAAAAACAGAGCGCACAGAGTTTCGTAGAAATCAACTTTTTCATACTTATCCTCTTTGATTAAACTTCCGAAGTAAAATTTTATCAAAATCGTCGCAACAACGCATATTTTGTTATTTTACGCCAGATTTTTGGAAATGCAAGGATTTTTTTGAAAAATTTTTTCATATTTTAAGAATAAATCCCAAAAACTCGCCCGATTCTGCTGATTTTAAAAACAAACCGCCGTTTTTTTAATTACGCGATTACGCTCATAAAAAAAACGGCGCCTTTTCAGACGCCGCGGATCGAAACTGACGATGAATCAAACGATTGAAAACCGATTCAGGGAAATCAACCGCCAAAATCGTCAAAGTAAATGTTTTCACGTTCGACTCCAAGAGAATCGAGCATTTTGCAGACCGCGCCGGTCATCATAGGCGGACCGCACATGTAGTACTCGCAACATTCCGGAGCTTCGTGATTCTTCAGATATTCGTCGTAAAGAACCTGATGAATGAACCCCGTCGGACCGGTCCAGTTGTCCTCGGGCAACGGATCGCTCAAGGCCAGGTGGAAACTGAAATTCGGGAACTCTTTTTCCAGAGCGCGGAATTCGTCGTCGTAGAAAACTTCGCGCAGAGAACGCGCGCCGTACCAGTATGAGATTTTCCGCCCGCTCTTCAGACGTTTGAGAAGGTCGAAGATATGCGACCGGAGAGGAGCCATACCGGCGCCGCCGCCGACGTAAACCATTTCCGCGTCCGTGTCCTGCGGGAAAAATTCGCCGTACGGACCGCTAATGGTAACCTTATCGCCCGGTTTCAGACTGAAAATATACGACGACATGATTCCCGGAGGAACGTTCATTCCGCGCGGAGGCGTCGCAATTCGGACGTTAAGCATGATAATCCCCTTTTCTTCGGGGTAGTTCGCCATGGAATAGGCGCGAAGGTTCGGTTTGTCAACCTTCGAGACGTAATCCCAGACCTTGAAACGATCCCAGTCGGGATGAAATTTCTCGTCAATGTCGAAATCTTTGTACGCGACTTCATACGGTGGACACTCGATCTGAATGTAACCGCCGGCTTTGAAATTGACTTCTTCGCCTTCGGGAATTTCAAGAATTAATTCTTTGATAAACGTCGCGACGTTTCGGTTCGAGCGAACGGTGCAAACCCACTTTTTCACGTCGAAAACTTCGGCGGGAACGCGGATTTTCATATCCTGCTTGACTGCGACCTGGCAGGAAAGGCGCCAGTGGTCGCGCACTTCGCCGCGCGTGAACTGGTCTTTTTCGGTAGGCAGAATATCGCCGCCGCCCTCGAGGACCTGAAGACGGCACTGTCCGCACGTACCCTGACCGCCGCAGGCGCTCGCGACGAAAATATTTTTAGACGCCAGCGTCTGGAGAAGTTTTCCGCCGGCCGGAACGGTAAGCGTTTTGGACGGATCGTCGTTAATCTCAATCTTTACGTCTCCCGTCGCGACGAGGAACTTGCGGGCGACGAGAATCGCGGCCACCAGCGCCAACACCACTCCGGTAAACATGGCGACGCCAAGTCCAATCTGCTGTCCGGAGCTTACGGCAGCAAAAATGAATACCTGGTTACTCATATTTTAAACCTTTAAATAAGTGTGAAAAATTTTGAAAAAATCTAAACGCGCCTCATTCGGCGGAAATCAGATACCGCTGAAAGTCATGAAGGCCATGGCGACAAGTCCAACCGTGATGAAAGCGATTCCCAGACCGCGCAGTCCAGCCGGAATACGACTGTATTTACATCGTTCGCGAACGGCGGCGAGAACCACGATCGCCAGGGCCCACCCGGCTCCGCTTCCGAAACCGTAACAGACGCTTTCCATGAAATTGTAGTCGCGCTGTTCCATAAAGAGCGAGCCG
>CAZWOV010000389.1:0-3005 GCA_964635645.1 uncultured Planctomycetaceae bacterium
AACGATATCCTGAATCGAAAGATTAACGATGGAGGCGCTTCCGTCAAGACCGCCGAACGGCAAACGCGAATCGTTCCGAGGTGCGAAAACGTCAAACTGCCCGAAAGACTTGACGACGGTATTTTGCGTCGAGCCTTTTATTTGAGGAGTCGGTTTTACCGCGCCGGAACCGCGTTGAGGAGAAGCGTACGTATTTTCGGGGGGGAGGATTCTTTCATGAGTAGACTGCTGACGCTGCGCCCTGCCCCATAATTGAGCTTCCGCAGACTCCGATAAAAGAAAATTCGCAATAAATACTACCGAACATGAAACGATAGCGCTCCAACGCGCAATACCTGAAATATGAAGCATAACTTTCTGGAAGCAATGTTGCTTGATAACACGACTGATTTCCAAATTTTATTATCCAAATTTCGCAATGACGAAGCGATTTACGAAATTCAAATAATTTAACTAACATTGTTTTTTTCGTCATTTTAGGACGCTGAATAAAGAATAATTTTTAATTTTGGAACTTTTATGATTTCATAACGGGAAAACAAAATTAAAAAACAGGTTGCGAAAAAAAGAAAAAAGGGCGAAATTTTTCAATCTCGCCCTGAAAGGTAGTGGAACTACGATGAACTCTGAAGAAGATTATTCCTCTTCTTCCTCCATCTTGTTCTTCGCGATGATATCCTGAATAATATTTCCAGGAACAATATCGTAACGGTCAAATTCCAGCGTGTAGCTTCCCTGACCGCCCGTCATGGAAGCGAGAACGCGCGCGTAAGTTGTGACTTCGGCAAGCGGAATTTCCGCAATGATCGTCTGCATTCCGCCGCCGGCGCTTTCCATACCGAGCGGACGACCGCGGCGAGTGGACAGGTCGCCGGAAATATCGCCGACTTTGTCGTTCGGAATCGTAATTTCGATTTTAACGACCGGCTCAAGAAGCGTCGGCTTGCATTCCTGGAAAACGTTGCGGAAGCACATGGAAGCGGCGGTTTTAAATGCGGTTTCGTTCGAGTCGACGTCGTGCATTTTACCGAAGTAAAGCTCAACTGCAATATCCTGGACCTTGCAACCGGCAATAACGCCTTTCGTCATTCTTTCGCGGAAACCTTTTTCAATAGCCGGTTTGAAGTTGTCGGAAATCGAGCCCTGAGTAACCGTATCGATCCAGAGGAAGTTAAATTCAGGGTCAAGATGATATTCCTTCAAAGTCGGGAATTTCTCTTTGGTGCAGAATTCAGCCGGGTCGGTACCGCCGGGGAACGGATACATACGAATATGAACTTCGCCGAACTGTCCGGAACCGCCGGACTGTTTCTTGTGGCGATAACTGCCGTCGCCGTTGCGCTGGATGGTTTCGCGGTACGGAATCTTCGGTTCTTTCGTATCGACTTCCACCTTGTCGCGTCTCTTAAGACGTTCGCGGAGAATCTGAAGGTGAAGTTCGCTCATACCGGTAATAACAAGCTCTTTCGTCTGCGGGTCCTGATCGCGTTTGAAGGTCGAATCTTCGTCGCAGAGTTTTGCCAAAGCGCCGGAGAGTTTACCTTCGTCGCCGCGGGATTTCGGAGTGGCGGCAAGAGAAACCATGGGGGTCGGGAAAACGATATCGGGCATTGTGGCGTTGCCGATCGTGGTGTTGGTAACCAGTTCTTCCGCTTTCGTCACGGCGCAGATATATCCCGGTCCAGCTTCGTCGAGGGCGACGGTCTGGTTGCCAAGCATCTGGAAGAGCTGCGCGATTTTGAGGCCTTTTCGGCTGCCGGTGACCGGAACCGTATCCCCGGTTTTAACGCTGCCCTGATAAATACGGAAATAGCTCAATTTCTGAACGAACGGGTCGGCGCGGGTTTTGAAGACCTGCGCGACGAGCGGTTCGGACGGATCGGATTTCAGTTCGTATTCTTCGCCGTTGGCGTTCTTCGCTGTACGAACGATCACGGACGGATTCAACGCGGCCATTGCGAAAGCGTCGAGCATTTCGTCCAAACCGATTTCATTTTTTCCGCTGACGCAGAGAATAGGAACGATCAAGCCCTGAGCGACCGCTTTGGGAAGAAGAACGGCCAGGTCTTCTTCCGTGGGCATTTCGCCTTCCATGAACTGCATCATCCAGTCGTCGTCGCACATTACGACCTGTTCGATAAACGTCTCGTCGTCCATGCAGCTTTTCACAGCGGAAAAAGAGGCGCCAACCGCGTCCGGCGTGTTCATCAGGCAGCATTCCGAACCAAAAACGTCTTTGATCTGTTCGATGAGAGCGTCAAAATCGATATTGTCGCCGTCGAGCTTGTTGACGACGATAAAACGTCCAAGACCAAGATCTTTTGCGGCGTTGAAAACGCGTCGGGTATTGACTTCAATACCGCTTTGCGCGTTAATAACGACAGCCGCGTTGTCGACGCCGTTCAGCGCGCCGATGGTCTGACCAATGAAGTCTGGATAACCGGGGGTATCGAGGAGATTGAAAAGCTTCCCTTTATAGTCAAAATGGGTCAATTTAGATTCAATCGTGTATTTGTGAGCCTTTTCTTCGTCTTCACAATCGCAGAAACTCGTACCCGCGTCCACTGTGCCCTGATGGTTGACGGTTTTGGTTCGGTGGAGTATCTTATCAACCATCGTGGTCTTACCCGCACTGCAATGTCCACAAAGTACGATGTTTCGGATACTATCGACTTGATACTTCGCCATGAAATTTTCCCTTCAAAAATGAATTTAGTTAACTGATAAAATCGGCTGCTGACACAGCGCTTCGAAAAAAGCGGTCAGATGCAGAGATTCTGCCCTATGCCGCAACACTGGAATGAAAAAACCGCATTTCCCCACGGAAATTTCAGATTTAGCAATTTTATCAAAAAAAAAAACTGATGGAAGGGGGAGGGATGGCCAAATTGGCAATTTCAGAGGTATTTTTGTCTGATTTTATGAAAAAATTTTAAATTCTTATTTGAGAATCATGAAAAATTTGCAAAATAAGCGAAGCGAACGGGTCTAAAAGATGAAAAGAC
>CAZWOV010000390.1:0-3001 GCA_964635645.1 uncultured Planctomycetaceae bacterium
AGGCGGCAAGCCGTCCTTTCGACGCTACCCGTCACGGTTTCGTGTTGGGCGAGGGGTCCGTTATGTGCATCCTTGAAGAGTACGAACACGCTAAAAAACGCGGCGCGAAGATTTACGGCGAGATTGCCGGTTATGGTTCTACCGCGGACGCTTTCCGTATTACGGACACGCACCCGGAAGGCCGCGGCGCTATTTCCTGCATTAAGATGGCTTTGGACGACGCGGGAGTTAATCCCGACGAAGTGGATTACATTAATGCCCACGGCACCAGTACCAAGGTCAACGATAAGGTTGAAACACTGGCTATCAAAGAAGTTTTCGGCGAACGCGCCTATAAAATTCCGGTTTCCAGTACGAAGAGTATGATTGGTCATATGATTGCCGCCGCGGGCGCCAGTGAAATGGCTTATTGTCTTTTGGCAATGCGCGACGGAGTCGTGCCGCCGACAATCAATTATCATAATCCGGACCCGTTATGCGATTTGGATTATGTTCCGAACGTATGCCGCGAAGTCAAATGCGACTGCTGCTTGACGAATAGTTTCGGATTTGGCGGTCAGAACGTTTCGATTCTGGTCAAGAAAGTCTGATCATTCCTGATCGTTCGAATTTCAGACGAATTAGAGCCGACGGTTTTCCGTCGGTTTTTTTATGTAAAATCTTAAAGCGCGGCATATCCGGACGCCTTTTTCGCGGGATTTCGATAGACGTTCAAACCGTAGGGTTCAGCGTTTTGAAATGTTAATATCTTTATCTCTGATTTTCGATTGAGAACCGTTGCGAAACGTTGTTTCGGAGAATTCCGAATTTCTTACTGAATTGGCGAATAAAGGCGAAATTTGTCGCTGGTTTTTAAATTTTCTTAAAAATATAAAAAAATAAGCTTAAAAGACGTCCCCCCCCCTTGTTTTTTGAGGTTTATTTTGCTATACTTTACCAAATTTGTGGGGACGGCATTGTCCTCGACTCTTTTTTGGCTCATTTATTCCATTACCAACGAGGTAAAATAATGGCAAAACGTGAAGACATCAAAAAGGTTTTGATCATTGGCTCTGGTCCGATCATTATTGGTCAGGCCTGCGAATTTGACTATTCCGGCACGCAGGCGTGCAAAGCTCTGCGTTCGATGGGATATGAAATCGTTCTGGTCAATTCCAATCCCGCGACGATCATGACGGATCCGGGAATGGCAGATGCTACGTATATTGAACCGCTTACCGTTGAATCATTGGAGCGAATTATCGCGAAAGAGCGTCCCGACGCTCTTCTTCCAAACCTTGGCGGTCAGTCCGGTTTGAATCTGGCGTCTTCACTTGCAAAAGCAGGGGTTTTGGAAAAATACAACGTCCAGGTAATCGGCGTTCAACTGGACGCGATTGAACGCGGCGAAGACCGTCAGGCGTTCAAAGATACGATGTCCAAGCTCGGTATCGACACTCCGCGCAGCGAAATTGCGACCGACGTTCAGCAATGTGAGAAAATTGCAGAAAAATTGGGTTACCCGGTTGTCGTTCGTCCGGCGTATACGATGGGCGGTACCGGCGGCGGAATCGTCTATAATCAGGAAGAATTGCGTACGATTGCGAACCGCGGTTTGTCCGTTTCGCTTGTTCATCAGGTTTTGATTGAGGAATGCGTAATGGGCTGGGAAGAGCTGGAACTGGAAGTCGTCCGCGACTCAAAGGGCCAGATGATAACGGTTTGTTTTATTGAGAACATCGACCCGCTTGGCGTTCATACAGGCGACTCGTTTTGCTCCGCTCCCATGTTGACGATTTCCAAGGAGCTTCAGGAACGACTTCAGTATTATGCGTACCGGATTGTCGAAGCGATTGAAGTCATTGGCGGAACGAACGTTCAGTTTGCTCACGACCCCGTAACAGACCGAGTCGTCGTTATTGAAATTAACCCGCGTACGGCCCGCAGTTCGGCTCTTGCGTCCAAGGCGACCGGTTTCCCGATCGCTTTGGTTTCCGCCATGCTTGCGGCGGGAATGACGCTCGACGAGATGCCGTATTGGCGCGATGGAACTCTTGATAAATATACTCCGTCCGGCGACTATATTGTGATTAAGTTTGCTCGTTGGGCGTTTGAAAAATTCCATGGCGTTGAGGATAAATTGGGCACGCAGATGCGCGCGGTCGGCGAAGTGATGTCGATTGGCAAAAACTTCAAGGAAGCGATGCAGAAGGCGATTCGTTCGCTTGAGAAAGGGCGAATGGGGCTTGGCTTTGCAAAAGATTTCAATAAACTGCCGCTTGAAGAGTTGATGCGGCGTTTGAATTTTGCCAACAGCGAGCGTTATTTCCTGATATACGAAGCGTTGCGCAAAGGCGCCGCGATCGATGAAATCTACGAGAAGACGAAAGTTAAGAAGTACTTCCTGGAACAGATTAAAGAGCTGGTCGATTTCGAAGAAGAGATGATCGCCGTCGGCGCGAACATGACGGACGAAATGCTGAGGAAGGCGAAGATCGACGGTTTTGCGGATAAATATATCGCGCAGATTACCGGTCAGAAAGAAGCCGATATTCGTCACCGACGTCTGAAGCTTGGCGTGGTGGAGCGCTGGGATGCCGTTCCGGTCAGCGGCGTGGAAAACGCCAGTTATTACTATTCCAGCTACAGTATTCCGGCGGGGAAAGAGAATTGCCCGATTTCTCCAAATAAAAAAGTCATGGTTCTTGGCGGCGGTCCGAACCGAATCGGTCAGGGAATTGAGTTTGATTACTGTTGCGTTCATGCGTCGCTGGCGCTCCGTAAGGCCGGATATGAAACGATTATGGTCAACTGCAACCCGGAAACTGTTTCGACGGACTACGATACTTCGGACAAACTCTATTTTGAGCCGTTAACCGTTGAAGACGTTCTGAGTATTTATGAATATGAGAAACCGGACGGAATCGTCTGTCAGTTTGGCGGTCAGACTCCGTTGAATATCGCTCAGGAACTGGCGGACGAAGGAGTTAAAATTCTTGGTACGCAGCCGCACACGATAGCT
>CAZWOV010000391.1:0-2994 GCA_964635645.1 uncultured Planctomycetaceae bacterium
CAGCTGCACTTCTGCATGTCCGCCACCAGTCAGTTTCAGACGGTAGTCGCCGTTTTCCGGATCGACGAACATGGGATCTTCGTTGATGGAATTTTGATCGGCTCCGGCCTCCCGCCACGCTTCCCATTCGTTGAGACGCTCTGCTTCGAACAGTTCCATTTCGGAAATTTCAAACCAGCCGGTTTTACTTCCCATCGTAAAATGAACGGTTACGTCGCCGAGTCGTTCGTCAAATTCAGGTTCTCCTTTTGACGGATATCGGAAGTAGATTTCATTCATCCCGTTTTTTGAGGCGGATTTGCTTCCCAACGCTTTCCAGAGTCCCTTATTTTCAGAAACGATTCGGACGTTTATTCCGTCCGGAGCGTTTTCCGCCAAACGGAGTCGGAAACGCAGTCCATAGTCTTTTCCCGGTTCAAGGTTAAATGGCGCGGAACGAATGCATGAGTTTTTAATGTAGCGGCATTCGTCGTTGAATGCGGCATGGATACGCAAAGCGTTTTCGCCTTCAGCGTTCCGAAGGACTTCCGACTGGATTTCCGGATACGTTTTCTGGTACCAGGTCCAGTCGACCGCCGCGGTAAAAATACGATTTTCTTTCTGTTTTTCCGGCGTGAGAGTTTCATCGAATTTCGCATTTTTTATCAGTTGGACGCGATCCGGAGCTCCGGGGATTCTACGGTAACATTCCCGTCCGGTTTTGATTGGGGCGCCTCCGGCGAAAACGACGTTTTTATCAATCGTATTGAATTTAAAATTGAAATTTGAAACGGCGCAATAAGTAGAATCCGGCTGGTCGGGATAGTAGAAGATGTTTCGCTCGATTCGGTTTCCTCTCATCATGGTTCCGTCCGGAAGAAATGGATTGGAGGGCGATACGTTCATTCCTCGGAAACGACTCCATTCGGGGTGACTCTCGATCAATTCGTTATGCTGTTTGAGCTGTTTTGGCTGTCGGTCGCGCATAAAGACGCCTTGCGGCGAGTCGTTCCATCCCTGAAGCGAGAATTGCCGCGATTTACCGTTTTTTCCCGCGTTACTGATGAAAATGTTGTTGACGATATGATTTTCACGCGCATTGTGGAGGTGCATGGCGCCGATCTGACAGTTCTTGACAATATTTCCGTAGACGTCGGAGCCGCAGTTTGCTTCGTCAAGGTAAATGCCCCAGGCGAACATGAAGAAATGATATTTTCCTTCGCGGTCATGGCCGAATCCAATACTGTCGGCGCATCGGTTAAAACGGATTTTCGTTCCGATACCGCCGGTCCAGCCGCCTCCGTAAATGGCTCCGGTATCTTCCATTTCGAGATTGGTGAAATAGATATCGTTAAATTCGATCGTGTGAAGCTGACCGCTGTGAAAGATTCCGCAACGCGGGACGTCGTGAATTCGATTGTGCGCAATTCGGCTTCCAACGCCGTAGACGTGGATTCCTATGCCGTGGCGGTAAAGTTGCCCGCAGTGGTGGATATAGTTGTTTTCGACGCAGTGTTCGCTCATGATGAAATTTTTTCGATCTCCTCCGTCGACGTCGACGCCGTGTCCGCCTGAATTCCAGACGTCGCACCCCGTTACTCTGCAATTTCTTCCGTTTTGGATTCGGACGGTCGCGCCATGAAAGAAAACCATATCGTGAATCCGCGATTTTTCCACCGCGCAATTCGTGCAATTACGCATTTGAACTCCAAAGTTTTCGGCGCCGCAAAGGTCAAGTCCGCGCAAAACGACGTTTTCCGAACCTTCAAGTAGAAAAATACCGTCGGGAACGGGAATCGTGACGGAGGTTTCGTTCAGTTTTTCGTCCGGCGGAATGAAGTAGAGTTTTTGGGCTTTGACGTCCTGATACCATTCGCCGGGCGCGTCGAGTTCTTCGCGTAATCCCATGACGTGGAATCTGTCTGCCGGCCGCGCGGCGTACCCCATTGGTTTTTCCAGAGTCAGGGTATGTTTTTCCGGGTCGGCTTCTTTAATTTTGAGGGCGACGTTCCACCAGTTGTAGCGCGGGAAAAGGCAAATCATTCCTTCGGAAGGATCTTCCCAGTTTCGAAAATCCTTTTCTTTCAGCTGAACCAGGTCGCATCGTTCTCCGGGAACATCGACGTACATTCCGAAGACCTCGCCGTCCACGTACGCCCAACCGCCGGCAAACGGATAGCGCGCGTCGTAATTGGGATAACGCGCCCAGATTTGCCGTTTTCCATCATAAAAAAGCTGCCGGAATTGTTTTGAGACGCCGAGTTCGGATAAATCCGCTTCAAAAACGTTTTCGAGACCGCGAAAATCGGATTTTTTCCAGTTTTTAACCTGAATCCCACCGAAAAATCTGGGTTTTTCTTTTTGCCAGCCGCAAATCAGAAGATTACGGTCTTCGCGTGTGAAACGGATGGTTTCAGAAAGATAATAATCGCCGGAATGAACGAAAATAGTTGTTTGTTCTCCGTCGGCTCTTTGAAGGAGGCGGGCGGCGTCGCGGGCTTTTTCGAGCGTTGCGAACGGAGCTTCCGCCGTGCCGGCATTGGCGTCGTTTCCAGAAATTGAAACGTGAAATTCCGAGGAAACGGCGTTAATGGGGAGAATGGAGGGGAAAAATATGGTCAGGAAACCGACGGCGAGAAAAATCTGGAAGGTTTGGAGGTTCATTTTTATTTTCGTTTTCGTTTTTAAATGGCGGACAAAAATCTGTTTTAAAGGATTTTAGCAAATCTGAATTTGAATGTCAAGGGGGGAGGTATTCCTCTTGACATAAATGTTAATTGGTGGTAGACTATACGATACCGATATTTTGTACGGTCGAAAAGCCGGTACTCCATCGGGCAAAAGCTCCGTTTATTATCCTTCCTTCATGATTTCAGGGGAAATTTTATGTATCGTATTTTGTTCTGCGCATTTGCGTTGCTTGCCGCTTCGGCGTCGTTTGGGGAAAATTTTCGCGCACCGGCGGTTCCGCTGGTCGTTCATGACCCGTATTTCAGCGTCTGGTCTCAGGGAGAC
>CAZWOV010000392.1:0-2988 GCA_964635645.1 uncultured Planctomycetaceae bacterium
ATGCGGAACACAGGTGGACCGTGCCCCCTGTGTTCCGCGCGTTAAATGGAAAGATCCTCCATGATCTTCCCGAATACTCCAACTAAAAGGGCGTGAAACGATTCCTTCCGTTTCACCTTTACTGGATTTTCTTCCCTGATCATCCAGAATATCATTTAACCCAGGGGGAAAGTTGAAGCGGGGGTATTCTCTTAAATTTTCTTAATTTTTGCAATCCCAATTTAAAAAATTTACAGAAAATTTTCCGATTTTTTAACTTTTTCCAACTTTGACAGTACCGTAAACTTTCAATTTCCAACTCATGAATAAAAAACGAGCGGAATACGCCGTCCGATTTCCTCGTTCATCCGAAAACGTCTTCAAGACGTTTTTTCTATTTTCGAATCCAGGAATCTTGTTTCAAAAAGCAAAACATCAAAATCAGTTTGAGCGCAAAATAGTCTTAAATTCCGGAATTTTCGGGAAAAATTTGCTGGGGGGACTTGAAATTTTATTCGAAAAAGAATATAGTAAAAGAAAGAACTTTGGTACGCTCCGCGCGAAACCGAAACCTTTTTCAGAAAATTTCTTTTTTTCACTGAGCTGACGGGAAACGCGTTCCGCACAAAACGCGGAATCCGTCTTTTCCTGCGTGAAGAATACTGGAATTTCAATTGTTTTTATTGATTTAATCAAGGAGTAACTAAATGGAACAGAAAACAATCAACGTGGCCATGATCGGTCAGGGTTTCATGGGGAAATCTCACTCCAACGCCTGGAGTCAGGTCAATAAATTTTTCAATCCGCCAATCGTTCCCGTCATGCACACGGTTTACGGAATGGAAGCGGAAAATCCCGCCGCTTTCGCTCAGAAATGGGGCTGGGCAAACGCCTCGACAAACTGGGAAGAAACTGTCAAATGTCCGGAAATCGGTCTCGTCGATATCGTAACGCCGAACTTCATGCACGCTCCGCCCGCGAAAGCGGCCATCCTTGCCGGTAAAAAATGCGTTACCTGCGAAAAACCTATCGCCGGGTCGCTCGACGACGCGCGCGAAATGGCGGAAGCCTCTGAAAAACATAACGTCCCCTCCTTCGTCTGGTTCGTTTACCGCCGTTGCCCGGCCGTAGCTTACGCTTACCAGATGGTCAAAGCCGGTATGCTCGGCGATATCCTTCACGTTCGCGCCACCTATCTTCAGGATTGGGCGGACCAGAACGTCCCGATGACCTGGCGCTTCAAAAAAGAAACCGCAGGTTCCGGCGCCCACGGCGACTTGAACGCTCACATTACCGACATGGTGCGCTTTATCACCGGTATTGAAGTGGAAGAAATATGCGGCGCGATCAACAAAACGTTCGTCGAAAAACGCCGTAAACTCACCGGCCTGATCAACCAGACGAATATCATCGGCGGAGCGCAGAGCGCCAACGCGGAATACGACGACGTAACCGTCGACGACGCCGTTATTTATCTTGCGAAATTCAACAACGGCGCGATCGGCAGTTTTGAAGCCGCACGTCAGGCTACGGGAAATAAAAATGCGAATTACTTCGAAATCAACGGAACAAAAGGTTCGCTCAAATTTGCGTTCGAACGCATGAACGAACTCCAATTCTACGACGCCACGCGTCCGAGCGGCGTCCAGGGTTGGACGACGATTCTCTGCACTCACGGTGCGGACCATCCGTACGTCGCCAATTGGTGGCCGGACGGACACCTTATCGGATACGAACATACTTTCGTGAATATCGCCGCCGACGTACTTTCCTTCCTCGACGGCAAAGAACCGGTTGTGCCGTTGGCCACTTTCCGCGACGCCTACCAGACTCAGCGTATTCTTGAAGCAGCTCTCGTCTGCGCGGAAGAAAAACGTTTTGTCAAACTTGACGAAATAAAATAAGCGGCGAAACGCAACTGAATAAATTTTCAGAATCATCTGAAACAAATCAGAGAGCCGGATGAGAAAACATTAAACCAATGCTTTCCTTTCCGGCTTTTTATTTTCTTTTTCGGTCAATCACATGGAGTGGAAAGAATGTCTGAAGAACGCGAATGGAAACTATCTTCAAGTCAGGAAGACTACCTCGAATCGATCGCCGAATTAAATGCAGTCAACGGACTCGCCCGCACAAAAGAAATCGCGGAACGTCTAAAAGTCAAAATGCCATCCGTTTCCGCCGCGCTTCGGAATCTTGCCGATCTTGGTCTCGTTTTTTATCAGACGGGAAAACCGGTTCGCCTCACGTCCATAGGCAATTACCTGGCTCAAAAAATTATTTTACGCCGCCAGACCTTTCGGCATTTTTTTCAAGACATTCTGGGATTGGACGAATCTCGGACAGAACGTCTGTCGCGTGAAATGAAGAGCCTGATCGACCATGACGCGGAAATCCGTTTTCTCGCGTTCATGGACGTAATGGAGGATTGGGACGAAATCCGACAAAAAATTGACGCGGCGGCTAAACGCTGGCAAAAATAAAGAAAGGAAAATTATTCAAAATAAAATCGATACGTCCATAAAAAAAGGCGGACCGTTCAAACGCTATCCGCCGAATACACCAGAAGGGACTCGAACCCCCAACACTCGGTTCCGAAGACCGATGCGCTATCCATTGCGCTACTGGTGCAAAAGCTGAAAAAGGTCTCCCTCTCTCAAATCTCTATTAAGTATAGCATATTTTCAGTTTTTTTCAAGGGTCGGGAGACATTTTCAGACGGCTTTTCGCAAAAAAAATCCAAAAAGATTACTATTGACTTTTTTTGTTCTTTCAGTTATGCTGAAAATTTGGACGACGCGCATTCCTTTCGCCGCAATAAACCTTTTTCTACACAACGTCAGGGATTGAATTATGAGAAGAAATACTTCGCCGCAAAATCTCGATAATGGCCAGGACTCATTTCTTGACGTAGTCTCAAACATCGTCGGTATTTTGATTATCCTTGTCGTTATCGTAGGCGCGCAGGTTAAAAATGGCTTGACGACCTGCCGAATGGAGGAATTTGAA
>CAZWOV010000393.1:0-2981 GCA_964635645.1 uncultured Planctomycetaceae bacterium
AGGGAGTCTGGAAGAGCGAAATAGCGATCGCGTATCCGACGGCGCCGGGAATGGCGGGATTGAACGATAATCAAAGCGCCGCGGTCGCCTGCGCGTTTGATACGGCCCGCAAAATTTACGCAACGCAGCGCGACGTAACTTTCATGGACGATCAGTCGGTTCTTCGGGCCGATATCCGCGATGGAAAACTCTGCGTCGGCGGTATGGAATTTCGAGTTTATGTTTTACCGGGAGTTAAAGTTGTTCGCTGGGACGTTTTGAAAAAACTTGAAACGTTCGCCAGGGCTGGCGGGATTGTCGTTTGCCTTGACTGCCTGCCGGAAGTTTCCGATCGTATCGGCGCGAATGATTTGGAGTTAAACGCATTGGTCGCCGGTATTTTTCTGGATGAAAATGCGCCTGGATTCTTTATTCCGAACGGGGAAGGTCCTGAGTTTGAGAGATTTATTACAGAAAAATTTCCATCGGACTTTCAGACGGAGCCGTTTAATGGTTCCGCTAAATTTCTTCATCGGAAAATTGGAGAACAGGACGTTTACTTTACGACGGGGATTCCGAAAAATACTCGTCTGACGTTTCGCGCCGTTGGACGTCCCGAACTTTGGGATACGACGACGGGGGAAAGAAAAACGCTGGAGATTCTTGCCAGAATTCCGATTAATGGAGAATTGCGAACGATCCTGAAGTCGCCGGTTACGGAAGACGAGGCGGCGTTGATTGTTTTTCAACCGGATAGCGATTTACGGGTAATTGGACTCGACGAAGAATTTTCTTCGAAACAGGCGTCGGCAAAGTTGGTTTCATCTCTGAATCTGGACGGCGCATGGCGTTTTCGGCTGGTTCCTACGATGGACAATCAATGGGGAGATTTCCGTCTGCCGGTTACTCCGGATAATCTCCTCATCGGCGCGGAAGCCCGGCGTTTTCGTTACTTTGAATTTGAAGACGCGTCTGTCGCGGCATTTCTCCAGGCTCCCGATGGTTTATTGCCGGAATCGCTCGGAAAATTTGTCTCCGTAAAGACGGACGATTCCAAATGGCCCTTGCGTACGTATGGATTTGGAACGCAATTTTTCCTGACGAAAGAGGAACGAACGAAAAAGACGAACGGGGTGTCTGCCGCGCCGAAGCGAGAGTCTTACGCTTTTTCCTGGCGCGTCGGACCGGAGCTGAATCCGGGACATCAGGGGTGGCATGGCGTCAAAAAAAACATTTCGGATTATTTTATTGCTCTTGGACGTGAAAAATCAGGGCTCAATGAGATGATTTACGTTGAAGAAGACGTTCCGCAGAACTATCGGCTTTCGACTTTCGTGCGGTATTCTGGGCCGGTTCGGATTCAAAAAGGAGGAATTCTTCCGAGCCGGGCGACGCTCGATGGAAAAGAAATTGCGCCGGAGACGGAAAAACTGACGCTCGACGGTTCCGTTCAGGAGCTGACGCTTGAGTACGCTTCGGCCGGCCGTGGTTTTTGGGTTTTGGAAAAGGGCGTTCCGCCGATACGGAAAGCGCAAGCGGAAGAGTCGGACGTTCCTCCGCGTGAATTTCGCGGCTACAATACCGCGGGGCGCTTGCCTCCGACGAAAATTGAAAACGGTATTTCGACGGAGAAATTTCCCGGAATGCCTCTTTCGACGACGTGGTTTCGCACGGATTGCGTGCCGTTTGAGCCGTTTGCAAAGAATGGAAAAGATTGTTCCGACCGTATTGGCGTTTACCGTTTTTCCGCCCCTGCCGGGCTTCGGAAGATGGTCCTGACGCTTGACGAAAAAGCCGTTGGGACGCCGCTCGTTTTTATTGACGGCCGCCGTATTGCCGATTTGAAAGAAACTCCCCGCGTTCAACCGCGAACTCGGCGGTTGGTCTGTTCGCTTCCTGAAACGGCGCGTCGTCCGGCGATTGTCGCGATTGTCGCCAGACTTGCGGACTCATTGGAAGGCGGCGCCTGTTTTGCAGAACCGATTCGTCTGGAAACGGGCGAGGGAGAAATTCCAGGACTTGGAGACTGGAGTCGGGATGAAACTGTTCTTGCTTTTTATTCCGGCGGAGCCGTTTACTCGAAGTCGTTTACTTTGACGAAAGAAGAAGCCGTGACGAAGAAGGCGGTTCTGAATCTTGGCTCCGTTGCCGCGACCGCCGAGATTCGGATTAATGGGAAAACCGTTCGTACGCTTGTTGCGGCTCCATGGGAAACCGACGTCACCGGTTTCCTGAAAGAAGGTGAAAATACGCTTGAGATCGAGGTTTTCAATACGCTTTCAAATCACTATCATTCGCTCCCGAACCGTTATCGCGGGAATCGAACTTCCGGTTTGATTGGTCCGGTAAAGTTGCGTTTTGAAGAATAAATTTCAGGCTCCGGAGGAGGGATATCGGGGGGACGGACGAG
Organism: uncultured Planctomycetaceae bacterium; assembly: GCA_964635645.1. Taxonomy (GTDB): domain Bacteria; phylum Planctomycetota; class Planctomycetia; order Pirellulales; family Thermoguttaceae; genus RGIG3701. The sequence goes on from CAZWOV010000393.1 coordinate 2,390, forward strand.
GCGGTTTTCTGTTTTCGTATCCTGGAAACGATACCGAACGGTTTGATTTGATAGTGGAAAAGTATGGTTTTCAACGGAAGCGGGGAATTGAGAAAAGAAAGATCTCCTTCATGAATCATTTATTCGTTTCAATCGTTTAGAAAGGTTACGTTTATGAAAAATGCAAAAATTTGTTATCTGGGAGACGATTCCGTATTGGGCGCCGCCGCTTATCTTGCCGGAATCATGGCGCATTTTGCCCTTCCGTTTGAAAGGATCGACAGCGACCAGAAACCGGATGCGGATTTTTTGGAAAAGGAATACGCCGTTTATGTTTTTAGCGATTATCCGGCTAAAAATCTTTCTGGGGAACATTTGGAACACGTTCGGAAATGCGTCGAACGCGGCGCTGGTTTGGTCATGTTCGGAGGTTGGGAAAGTTACCATGGCCGACTGGGGGAATATGATTCAACGGTTCTGAAGGAGATTCTTCCCGTGGAAATGCTTCCGAAAGACGATCGGCGAAACTGCGCGCAGCCTGTTCTGGCGGTTCCGGCGGCGGGAAAAGAGAATTCGCCCATCATTCGCGGGCTTCCCTGGAAGACTCCGCCGG
>CAZWOV010000394.1:0-2979 GCA_964635645.1 uncultured Planctomycetaceae bacterium
CCCCTGCTCTTCAATATTCGAATAAGGGACGCGCCAGCACTCAAGGATTCTATCCATTCCAAACATCACGCCGTCGGCATTGACTCCGTCCGTAGCTCCGTCGGTAAAAAAGAACAGAGATTCCCCGGGTTCCAGGTGAATTTTGTCCGAAAGGAAAGTAGAATCGGGCAGCACTCCCACGGGAAACGCGCGCTGCGTCTGAAGTATTTCGACGGAACCGTCCGGCTTACAGAGGGCCGGCGGAACGTGTCCGGCATTCACAAGCTCAATATCATGAGAACGGGGGTCCAGAACGCCGGCGACGACGGTAACAAACCGATCTTCCCATCGTTCGTCGCAAAAAGTATTGTTGAGAGCAAACATGGCGTCCGTAACCGCCGGGTGCATAGCGAGCAGATAACGCGCTTCCGCAGACAATTTTGCCATCAAAAGCGAAGCGGAAATTCCTTTTCCGGAAACGTCGCCTAAAATGACCGCGAGCCTTCCGTCCTGCAAAGGGACGTAATCAAAATAATCCCCCCCCAGCTGCCTTGCGGGAGAATAGTAGTCAAAGAATTCGTAGCCGTTCACCACCGGTTTCATGGCGGGCAAAAGCCCCTGCTGAACCTTATGGGCAACGTTCAATTCCCTCTTCAGCGACTCTTCGGCCATAAGATGCTCCATGAGCTGGGCGTTTCTTACCGCCACGGCCGCCTGACTTGCGACGCTGGCAAGGATTTCCAGATCGGAAGCCGTGAACTGACGCATCGTCGTAGCGGCGTCAATTTGCAGTACCCCGATAGCGTCTCCGTCGATACCGATCAAAGGGGCGCACATCATCGACCGGATAGGCGAATGCGAGATACTCTGCGCCATATCAAAACGCGAATCTGTCGCGGCGTCGGCGGAAAGGATGGCCTGCCCGCTTGAAATAACGTTCTGAAGTATCGTTCGGCTGAGCCTCACTTCTTCATTGTTCGGATTCCTTTGCTTGAGAGCTTTCGGGACCAAACGATCCGAGTTTCTGTCGCGTAAAACGATAATCCCGCGGTCGGCCTGGGGAAAGATATCAAAGAGACACTCCAAAATTCTTGCCAAAACCTCTTCCAGCTTGATCGCTTCGCCTAAATGCCTCCCAATCTCAACAAGAGCCCGCAATTTAACTTCCGCGTTAACCGTCGTCTGACACAGCTGATTCTTCTGTTTCAGCATGTCGAACGTCGCCATATAGGAAGACTGTTCCCCAACGTCGACGTCTGAAATTCTGGCCTGAAAATCCTCCAACTCATCCCGTTCCTGCTCGTGACCGTCCGAATAATAATACATGACGACGCTGCAGATCTGGATTCTGTCGCGATTATTGAGCTTCGTCGGTTCAGTAACGGGCCGATTATTCAGCAACGTTCCGTTTCTGCTTTTAAGATCTTCAATAAAATAATCGTTCCCCTTTTTAAAGATACGCACATGTTTTCTGCTGACAGCCGCAATCTCCAGTTGAAATTCGCAGTCGTGTCCACGCCCAAGAACATACGAGTTTCCCCGGAGAGAAAAGGTTTTCCCGGGAGTCAATCCTTTAATTAAGCGTAAAAGCGCCATACGCGTTCCTTTTTAATTCAATGAAAATAATCCAAGACAGTTTAAAATATAGACTCTTCCTGAAAAATTGTCAAGCAGAAACCTTCCAAAAAATCAAAAAAAACAGAAATGAAGGTTCTTTTTTTAAAATCAATCCGACCAGGCAATATGGGAAAACCCTGCGGGCGGGCAAATCATGGACCGTCGTTTGGTTTCTGGATTAAAAACTGAATACTTTTCCGCAAAATACCTTCCTGCGGAGGAGCCTTTTTCAATTCTTCCTTTTCCAGCTTGTTCTCCTCCCTCATCAAGTCTTCCCGGATGGATTTCGTGGAAATAATTCTTGAATTTTTAATAGAAACGGCTCTGTTCCTTCGTTCTTTATTTTTCGAGCGCTGACGAAGCGTCGAATCATAAATCGGCGAGAAACTTCGTCCCCCCCGACCCATTTCACGATTCTCAGCCTCGGATTCCGAACAAAGCGGTAAGGTCTGCGGAAAAGAAAATCTCTGTCCCCAAATATCCAGGACGGAATTCCACGCTCTTTCCTGGAAAGCTCCTTCGGTCTGCCAGTAAGAACGGAACTGGCGGAAACAGACGCGATCGCCCGGCAAAAGAAATCTTCGGACGCCCTCTCCCGTTTCATCCGACGAAATTTCTTTCCGGGAATACTTTTCAATCTCCTCAAGAGCTCTCTGGAAATCCATTTCCGACAGCAGAATACCCTTCAAAAAATCTTTTTCACGACGCCGATCCAATACTTCTTTTTGAAAATCTTCCCTGCGCAAAGCAAAAGACGATTTTCTATCGCGCCGCGGCGAATCTGCCGAAGCCGGTTCTTCCCGTACGCGCCCCGCCGCCAAATCGTCGGAATCATTCTCCGTTTCCTGCGCCAGAACGCCGCGCTCCGTTGAATCCGTTGAAAATTCCAGAGAAATCGTCTGTTTTTCCTGATTTTTCTCTGAACAGAACTCGAAAGGCTCCAATTCCCTACCCGTATCCAAAGCGGGGATTTCAGAAACCAAATCGCGGCGCTCCCTGTTTCCCGTCAATTCCAAACCATCTACCAGCGCGTCCGTTTCACCCTGAGTACGGGCGGTTTCCGATTCCTTTTGAGAAGGGGAAAAAGGCGGTTCTTTTCCGGGAACGGAGACTCCGCAAACGCTATCGCCGCCGCTTTTCTCAAAATCGGAACCGGAAACGTCGGCGGGAATCGCCGGGATTTTTTCCGCCTGGTTTTCGAGCGATAGCCCCGGCCCCCCGGACGCGCCTTTCTCCGTATGCGAATAAGATTTTTCGTCGGTCGGAAGATTTTTCGTCTCGCCCACCTCTCCAACTTCAATATTCCGGAACGCTTCCCGTTTCCCGGTCGGCGCGCCCGCGGCGGAATCGTTCGCCGGATTCATGACGAAAGGTTTCGTGGGA
>CAZWOV010000395.1:0-2979 GCA_964635645.1 uncultured Planctomycetaceae bacterium
TTTTCTGATAAAATATTTTCATTTTGGGAATAACGCAAAAAAATCACAAAAAAAAAGAAAAAAAGTCCGTAAATCGATTTTGAAAGAGACGGCGCCGAAAATTTAAACTTTAATACTTTAAGACATTTTTTCCTACAGCCGGAATTTAACTATTTTATTTATTCTATTTTTTCATCCATCTATCGCCGCCTTTTTTCACCGCAAATCTCAACCTAACTGTTATTTTTGGAAAAATCAGAGCTTTTCTCAAGCTGAATTGGCAATTAAACCGATAAAAGTGACGCGGGATTTTATTGTTTCATGGAAATCGAGGATTTCAATTATGAAGAAGTTCGTTTCTTTACGGATCAGCCTCCTTTTTTTGTTTACGCTTGGCATGGTTTCATTCGTTTCAGCAGAGACGAAAACAATACCGTCCTTCCAACATATTCAGATGCAAAAGATCACCGCGGAAGGACGCGCTCCTATCGTAACCGGTCTTTCTCTGAGCGGCGACGGAAAGACGCTGGTAACGGTCGGAGACGACCACAAGGCGCGTATCTGGAACGTTCGCGACGGAAGTCTGATCAAAACGCTTGAAGACCAGAAGGATTGGGTCCGCAGCGTAAAGTTCAGTCCGGACGGCAAAGTATTCGTAACCGGCGGCATGGACGATCAGCTTTACTGCTACAATGCGACGACGTATCAGCGCATCATGCAATTCGAGAGCGCGGACACCTCCATCCGTTCCATCGCGTTCAGTCCACAGGACAGCGCGCGAATGGCGGTTGTCGGTTTCGACGCTTCCGTCTATATTTACGACACGCAGATCGGCCGTAAAATGCGTTCCTGGGATACGACCTGCACCGACCAGCGATGCGTTTCGTTCAGCGCGGACTCCCGTTACGTCGCGGCCGCGGGACGAGACGGCAATATTCGTCTGTTCGACATGGCGACCGGACGAATTGTAGACGACCTTCGCGGTCATACCCAGCGAGTCTGGACGCTTGGATTCAGCGACGACGGCAAATACCTTGCCACCGGCGGAGAAGACCGTAAAGTCTGTATCTGGTCAGTGGAAACCCGTCGGCTTCTGAAACAGTACGAATTCCCATCCGGTAAAGTTTCCGCAATTACTTTCTGCGGTCCCGACCTTGTCGCGGTTGGCTCGACGAACGACAAAATCTGCGTTTGGGACCTCCGTTCCAACTCGGACGACCCTTTGTACGTCATGAACGAACATCACGGCACCGTAGCGGAACTTCTCTGGGACAATATTTCCCAGACGTTGATTTCATGCAGTTTCGACGCAACCATTCGTTTCTGGAAATGGCAGACTCCCAATACCGCGGTTTCTGAAATTCCAACGATACGTTAACCGGTTTTTTCAAAGCAGTTTTGCTTTCCGCTTCCCTTATTTCCATTCTTCCGGTATTTCCCGTACGACGCCGGATATTCCAAAATTCAGTCAAATCACGGCCGGCAAACGGCTCCGGAAAGTAAAAGAAAAAAATTTCTTCCGCTTACCGGTTTGGACATGTTTTCCAAAAGTTGAGTGTTAAAATGAGTTCCAGGAAAAACAAGAATTTAAGTCATCATTCCCTTAACGGTATGGAATTGCTCGAAAATCGCTGCCTTTTGAGCGCCTCGCCTATCGAGGTAGGATCGGTTTACTACGAAGGCACCCGTACGGAAGAGGGTTCCGGCGTCGACACGGCTCCCGACTATCTTTACGTAGCGTTTCAGGGAGGCGCCGAAAATACGGAAATGACGCAGGTCACGATTGATCTTGCCCGATACGGCCAAACGGGCCGATACAATTTTATCGACCAGGGACAGGGAGCCTACGGCTATACCGAATTCAGAATTCTTGCGGCGGAAGGATTCACGGTTAAGGATTACGCAATCACTGAAAACGGAACCAAACTGGTTATTAACCTGGAAAACTTTACCGCCGGCAACGTGCTTATTATTCAATGGGACGTCGACGAAGTCCTCAACGCCGACGGGGATCTGGACGCGGAATCGACCGGCGCCGAGTTTGCGGCAACGTCAAATATTTCCGCCGTTTTTAAAAACGCCTACTATGAAGACGTAATTATCGACGCAATTCCGTACAAAGACGTTTTTCAGGAGATTTATTCCGGTTACGATATCCCCGGTCTTCCAAACGATTCGTACACGAACGAGTTTTCCTATCAGGCCAACGGCGAAGAGCAGGACGTTTACACGGCGGGCGCGTTTGCTTCCCAAATTCAGATTCCGCTTCCCTGCTCCATTTCCGGCAATGTTTATGAAGACGCCGACGCCGACAAAGGGACCTTTGAAACCGGCAAGGACAAATGGCTGGAAAACGTTCAGATCAATCTCTACAAACTGAACGATCAGGGCGTTTATGAATTTTACGATTCTACCTTCACCGACGCCGACGGGCATTACCATTTTGACGTAGATCCCGGAACTTATCGAATTTTGGAAATACAGCCGGACGGTTATGTCGACGTGACGGCTTTCGTCGGTACGATCGACGGTTCAAATATGGGGTCCATGGTTGACGTCAACGAATTGATCGACGTTACGCTGCTCGGCGGACAGGACAGCGTCGAAAACAACTTCTCGGAATGCGTCCTGTGCGAGATTTCCGGCAACGTCTGGCTCGACGAAATTCGCAACGACCAATACGACGACGGCGAACTCCTCCTTGAAAACGTAAAGATTGATCTGTACGACGCTTCCGGTACGATTATCGCCACAACCTACACGGACAAAAACGGCTATTATTCCTTTACCGACCTGCTTCCCGGTTCCTATTCCGTCTTTGAACATCAGCCGACGCAGTATCTCAACGGCGGTCAGGCAGTCGGTTCAGAAGGCGGACTCATCGTATCGCAGGACCTCACCGGTTCCATCATCCTTTATTCCGGCGACAAGGGCGTTCACTACGATTTCTGGGAGTATCAGTACGCGCAGATTTCCGGTTACGTCTTTAAAGACGGCGAA
>CAZWOV010000396.1:0-2970 GCA_964635645.1 uncultured Planctomycetaceae bacterium
TATAGTCAATTTGCTGTTTCGGATCATCCGCGGGATACGTCGGCGCGTTATCGCTGACCTGACGCCAGTTTTTTCTAAGCTCCGCAATAACCGGCGACTCCGGCAAGGCGTTAAAGTCCCCCGTCAAAATAATTGGTTTCGAGTACTTTTGCGCTTCCCGCTCAATCGTCCGGACCGCTTCCAGACGTAAATCTTCCCTTAAGGGAAGGTGCGTATTAAAAATAACATATTTTTCAAATTCGCAGATCTGAAGAACCCGCGTGTGCGCGGAACCCTTCATCAATACCTTCGACGTTTTCATCGGCGTTTCATGCGAAAGAATACCGATTCCATAGTCCCCGCCGGGCAAAGCTATTTTCGACGCAAACGTCGCCTTCATATTCAATTTTTCACCCAAAACGGCAAGCTGATCCACCGTATTTCCACTTCGGTTTGTCAAACAATCCACCTCCTGCAAACAAGCCGCATCCGGTTTCACTTCGGCAATAGCCCGAGCCGTCCGATCCAGAAACGCCTGGGATGGATCCGAGTAGGACCCTCCCGGTCCGCGCCCTATCTGAATATTAAAAGAAAGAATCCTTACGGTCTTACCGTCCTCCGCGGCAAAAATGGAATTTTCATTTCCTGGACGCGCACCCAACGCCATCGCGAGGACCGAAATAATAAAAATTCTGAACATTTCTGAAAAATTTTTCATTTTTTCTCCCGTTTCAGAAAAAACTTTAAGAGGATTAAAGGAACCCCTCCGACGCCGGAAAAAACCATTCTCCGGGCGCGGAACAAAAGGGGTATTGAAAACTCTCCGTCCCGCGTTTCCCGCTTAAAAGGAAATTCACGCGCAACGCAACTGGAATCGCCCCTTCCAGAAAAACCAAACCTGATTAGTCTCGCCTAATTCACCAGCGCGAGTCGTTCGTCGCCGCGGAGCTGATAAAAATATTTCGATAGTACGAACAGGCCGGACCGCCGGAATGGATTTGAAGCCCAATCAGTCCCTCAAGCGGGATTGAATCGTCGCTTTCCGTAAAATTAACAGTCTCAACGCCGTTAAGAAAAAGTCTGACGTTCTTTCCGTGACAAATAATCTCGTATCGATTCCACTCGTTCGGTTTCCAGATTTTCCGAATCAGCTCGCTATCCGGAACCTGAAGCATCGCGTTTCGCCGCGACTCGTCGTAAAGACATCCCCAATACGCGCCGTTTGAGGTCATGTCCGCCTGGTATCCAATCATTTCGTGATTATTGGGGATTCGAACGGAACGAAACTGAATTCCGGCGTTTCCATCTTTTTTCTCATTATTTTCCCCATCGATAATTTTGCACTCCATCCTTAAATAAAAATCGCCGTACGATTCCGTCGTGGTGAGAAACTGATTCCGCCTTACGCCCGTCTCAAAATTTCCGCCGACGATAGCCCCGTCTTCAATTCTGAAAACATCCTCGACCATTTCCCAACCGTCGAAATTTTTTCCATTGAAGATCTGTTTTTCAGGAAACTGACGATTGAATTGCGGCACAATCTCCTCAAAACGCGCGCGATCCTCAGGTCTTCCTTCCGTGAAAACATACGCGTTGGAAATCATCTGACGCTTTTCCAACGGAGTCGTTCCCATCTGACGCAGAATCCGCAGATAACCGCGGAGCGCCCGGGTTCGATATTTACTTTCCGGAAGCGTAACGACCAGTCGAGCCAAAGTGGGAGCGGCGTCTGCCGAAAGCCATTTTCCTAAAGCGCGGGTTGCTTCATCCAGAACTGCGTTTCCTGTTTCAGAAGCGTCGTTTGCGTATTTTTCTGCATATTCACCCAAAACTTCCGCGGCTTTTTTACCGCCGACGGCTCCAACCCATCGAACAAGCTCCGCCGGTTTTTCCGCGTAAACGTTCTTCAAAACGTCGACCGTTTCGGCTTTTTTGCCTGATTTTTTACAAAGAATCTCCATCGCAGATTCAAAAACGTCCCTGGGATATCGGTCCTGAACCGCAAAAACAGCGGCGAATTCAGCAATCGTCCCCGGGGTGGAATCCACAAGCCGCGCGTAAACGTTCATTGCCAGAGCAATCGTTTTCGGATCAGAATTTTCCGTCATGATTTGCTTTACTTCATCCCAGAGAGAAGTCAGCTTCTTGTCGCGTACGACTTCCAAAACGGCGAGACGCCTGATTTTGGGAGTATCCTCCGAGCGCAAAACTTCTCTCAGTTTCTCAACAATATCGTCCGCGCGAAGATCGCAGATAGCGGAAACGGCCGTTTGGCGAATGATTTCATCGTCAGACGAAAGAGCTTCAAGAAGAACTGGAAGCGCGTTTGCCGATTTCAACTCGCCCAACGCCCGGAGCAGAGCGGGGCGGAATACTGACGATTGTTCAGGAATTGCCAGAAGAAATTCCGCCAGTTCTGTTTTGCCGGTTCCCCCAAGCGTTCCCAGCGTTTTGACCTGTTTTTCTGCCGAGAGCCGAGGAAGCGTCTGGACGGCCAATTTTAAAAGTTTTAAAGAATTCGTTTTCGCGAGAACAATCTGAGAGCTGCGAAAATCCTCCTTTTCTGCGGAATTGAGAAGATTTTGAAAAAGATTTTCGTCGTCGGTCAAAAGTATCTCGTTCTGCGCGGCAATTCGAGTCGTTGGACCGTCGATTTCAGCCAGTCGAACAGATCGGAACAGTTCAACCGCTTTCTGCGGATCTTCCGTTTCTTTCGCGGCAATCAAAAGACCGTCCGCCGCGGCGCGGGCAATCGTTAAGTCCGTATCCCGGAGCAAACTCTGAAGCTCCGCAATCGCTTCTGGAACCGCAAGTTTCCCAAGAGACAGACAGGCCGAACGGCGAATAAGTTCAGAGTAACAGCCGCAGGATGCAAAATCCAGAATCTTTTTAAGCGATTCCATATCCTTCATCGCGCCAAGCGACCCAATCGTACCGGCAAGACATGATTCATCCGCAACTTCCAAACCTTTTCGCAGAGACTCCAAACCG
>CAZWOV010000397.1:0-2959 GCA_964635645.1 uncultured Planctomycetaceae bacterium
TAATCCTGAATTTGCGACGGAAGCGATGCGCCTGTACATTCACCTTTTTCGGACGATTCTCGGACGAAAAGCGCTCTATGTCGAGGCCTACTATCAGGCCTATTCGGGAAATCTGGCGGTTGACAGAGAAGAATATCGAACTATTCTTGAAACTGCGGCGGCGGAACGTCTGCTTGTCGCCGGCGGGATGGATACGCACGGCGGAAATATCTTCTTCAGCAAAATTTCGCCCAAATTTTACGTTTAATCTCTTTGCTATCCGGTAAGCGCCGCAAAATTTCCAGGCGCGCATTTTCTCCATTCTCGATTTCCGAAAACAAAACGGGCGCCCGGAAATATTCATTCCAAACATTCAGCATTCATTCCAAACATTCAGCTCAGACCGCGCGGATTCCAAAACCGGCCTCTTCGACCGCCTGAATAATCTTGACGTCGTCTGCCGACCCCGTCGTTTCCACAAGACCGGACGCCAGATCCACTTTCACACTCTCTACGCCGGGAACCCGTTTAATCGACGTTTCAACAAAACTTCGGCAGTGAGTGCACGTCATGCCCGTCACGTGAAAACGGCGCGTCGCAGAATCATTCGTACTCATTTCCTCTTCTCCTTTTTCAATATCTGAAACTTTATTCTCAACTTTATCGGCAATGGAACCTTTTGACGCTCGGAGAATCAATCCCCGCAAAAGCAGGATAACAAGAAGAACCGCGCTCCCAATCTTTATCCCATTCCACAACGAAAAACCGCCGCCGCAACAACAGGAAGGCGAGCCTGAAGCGACCGTCTCGGAAAGAAACCACTCCCTCGGACACAAAAAATCGATTCCTACGGCGGCAAGCAACGCGCCGCACAAAATCGTCGATAAATAAATCAGAAACGTTTTCCTTCCCAACCCCTTCGCCACCACAAACATCGCCGCCAGGTTCGTAGCGGGACCCGCCGCCAACAGAATAAAAGCCGCTCCCGGAGAAACGCCTTTAGCCATCAGCGCCGCGGCGATTGGAATCGACCCCGTCGCGCACACGTACATTACCGACGCAAGCGCCAGAATCGCCAACATCCCCAAACACGGCGTGTCGGCAAACCGGGCCAGAAAACCGTCGGGAACCAAAACGGTAATGAATGCCGCAAGAATCAGGCCGATTATCAGCCAAAGACCGATATCCTGCATCATATCGCCAAAACCGTAACGAAAAACTTCACGAAATTTCCCGACCAGCGAACCCGGAATCGCAGAGGCGGCTTCTGATTCAAATTTGACGTCCTGATTTTCAGAGGTTTCGTCATCCGAAACGAACCAATTCACAAGCGTTCCGCCAATCAATCCCGTCGTAAACGCGACCAATGGACGAATCAAAGCGAAAGGAAGTCCCAAAAGCGCGCCGGTAGCGCAAATCGAATCGATTCCTGTCTGCGGCGTGGAAATCAGGAACGAAACGCTCGCTCCGCGAGAAGCCCCGTCTTTTCTTAACCCCATCGCCGTCGGAATGACTCCGCAGGAACAAAGCGGCAACGGAACGCCCAAAAGAGCGCCAAAGAAAACGGAACGCGCGTTATTTCCCGAAAGAAACTTTTGAAAAAGAATCCGCGGCACAAAAACATGAAGGACGCCGGCTGCAAAAAAACCGAAAAGCAGCCACGGAGCCATTTCCATCAGCAAATCGCATAAAGCAAAAACAAAATTCATATTTCAAACTCCTTCGTTTCTGCCGTTCAAATTTTGGGTTGAAAAATTTCAACAGCTATTGATTCTATCGGCAAAACCCTCGCCGCTCTTCGGCTTTCAAAATTTTTCACCGCGCGGAACCGCAAACCTTAACAGACTTTAAATCCGCCGAGACTCAGTATGGTTTCAGGCTTCCCACAGGGGTTCAGGATTTCCGGCTTCTTCATAAAAAAACCGGTACGCTGGAGATTAACGTACCGGTAAAAGGATCAGGACCTTTTAGTTAGTAAAAGATTATTTTTCATCATTTGAAAACGCCGTCGTTCAGAAAACATTTTCAAACTTTTTTGTGTTCGCCGTAATAGGCGTTCAGATACATCTGTTTGATTTCCGGAATCAGCGGATAACGCGGGTTGGCGCCGGTGCACTGGTCGTCGAAAGCGTCCTCGGACAACTGGTCGAGCTGCGCAAGGAATTCTTCTTCCGGAACTCCGTACTCGCGAATACTGGACGGAATTTCCAGATCATTCGCAAGAGCGCGAATCGCTTCAATAAGACGTTCAACCATTTCGGTATCCGAAACGTTCAAATCCCCCAGGCCAATGTACCGCGCAATTCTCGCATAGCGAATGATGGCTTCCGGGAATCCGTACTGCGGGAAAGCGGCCTGTTTTCGCGGAGCTTCCGTTGCGTTGAACCGAATAACTTCTTCGATGAGCAGAACGTTCGCAAGTCCGTGAGGCACGTGGAACGCCGCGCCCAATTTATGCGCCATGGAGTGGCAGACGCCGAGGAAAGCGTTCGCAAACGCCATACCGGCCATCGTCGCCGCATTGTGGACCTTCTCGCGGGCATGAACGTCCGTCAGGCCGTCCGTGTACGCCTTACGGAGGTATTTGAACAGCACGCGGCACGATTCAAGCGACATCGCAATGGTAAAGTCCGTCGCAGTAACCGAAACCATCGATTCCAGAGCGTGAACAATCGCGTCCAGACCGGAATAAGCGGTCAGTTTCTTCGGCATCGTCATCACAAGATCCGGATCGACAATCGCCATCGTCGGAAGCAGAGCATAGTCTGCAAGCGGATATTTCTTGCCGGTTCTGTCGTCTGTGATGACGGCAAACGGAGTTACTTCGCTACCCGTTCCGGACGTCGTCGGAATGCAGATGAGCTTCGCTTTATCTCCAAGATGCGGGAACTCAAAGACGCGTTTGCGGATATCCATAAAACGAAGCGCCAGGTCTTCAAATTCAATTTCCGGATGCTCGTACATCACCCACATAATCTTT
>CAZWOV010000398.1:0-2956 GCA_964635645.1 uncultured Planctomycetaceae bacterium
AACAAAATAGAGATTTGGAAATCAATGCCCCAGACGTTCCGCGCACATTTTCAAAACATTACCGTTCCTGAAACGGACATTTTTCACACTTCGGCGCTCTGGCGGTGCAAATATTACGGCCAAGCAGAATAAGCTGGTGGGAAATTCGGACCCACCGTTCGCGCGGAATGATTTGCATGAGATCCCGCTCGATTTTTTCAGGAGTTTTCTCCGTCGAAAGCCCAAGACGTTGAGCCAATCGGAGAACATGCGTATCGACCACCACGCCGTCGGCTATGTTGAAAAAGACGCCGAGCACGCAATTTGCCGTTTTCCGTCCAACGCCGGGAAGCTGAACCAGCTCCTCCATCGAATCGGGAACCCCGCCGTCAAATTTTTCATCCAGAATACGGCAGCACTCGCGGATATTTTTCGCTTTATTTCGATAAAATCCGGTACTGCGAATATCGTTTTCCAATTCTTCCTGCGAAACGTTTGCATAATCGGCGGCAGTCCGATATTTTTCAAAGAGAGACTTCGTTACGATATTGACCCGGGCGTCCGTACACTGTGCGGACAGCATGACCGCCACAAGGAGTTCCAAAGCGTTTTTGTGCGTCAACGCGCATTCGGGATTCGGATAAAGCCCGTCCAGTATCCCGAGTACGGCCGCCGCATGTTCCGGAGTTCCGTATTGAATTTTCGCGTCCATATTTTTTATCCTGAATTACTCTTGAAAGTTTTTTTAAATTTTGTTATATCTCAAGGGACGAAAAAAGAAAATGGAGATTCTGGAGACATTTCAATGAAAAACCAGGAAAAATCACCGGTATTGAGAAACCTTGCCGCAAAAGTACTACTCTTTCTTTTCATTTCAGGAAGTTTTTTTCTCAATTCCAATATACTTTCGGCGCAGCAATTTCCATACGAAGCAACCGTCTGCGAAGCGGAAGCCTTTGTGCGAAGCGGCCCAGGCAAGGATTTCTACGCGACGGACCGACTCCAAAACGGCGACAAAGTCCAGGTTTTCAAACACACCGCGGACGGATGGTGCGCGATTCGTCCCCCTCTCGGCAGTTTTTCATTAGTTTCGGCGCGTTACGTTCAAATGGCGCAAAATGATTTGGGACAAATTATCGGAAATTCCGTTCCGATCTACGTCGGCAGCCGTCTTTCTCCCGACCATTCCCAGATTCAGATTTCTCTTTCCGCCGGGAAAATCGTGGAGATACTTGAGGCGCCGTCGGAAAATACGCTGGAAGATCTTTACCGCATTTCGCCTCCATCGGGGGAATTCCGATGGATTCACGGAAAATATCTCTCGCCAAACCTCACCGGCGTAACGCAGGAACCGGAACCTCCCGTCCGCTTCGTATTGGGCAATTCGTCCGGAATCGCCCCCTTACCGAACGCGGACCCCAACGGCGGCGGAATGCTGAATCCCGGAAACGATCCCAACTCCACAACCGAAAAAATCCAAGACCCCAACTCTTTTCTTCATTTAGTAAATCAGCTCGACGCAGATCTTTCATACATTCTTGCGAAGGGTAATTCCGCGCAATGGGAAACGGAAGCTCTTCTGATGCGCGCCAACAGGCTGATGAATCGCGCCTCAACCGTCGCGGAAAGAAACCGACTGGAACACGTCCGTCAAAAAATTATTGAAGCGGACGGAGTCCGACTGAATCGGATTCGGTTTCAAAAGATCCTCGCGACGGCCAACGAAGACGGAATTACCCCGATAAACGACGGCAGCGAAACCGCGTCGCGTCCGCAGAGCGAATACGCGGGCGTTTCGGAATTTCCGGCTCCCTACTCCACCCGCCCCGGCATCTGGGATTACTCCGGCATTCTGGTTCGCGTTCAGAAGCAGAAATACACTCACCTCTCCCTGCCAAAGTATGCGATTGTGAATGAAGACGGACTTCTCCGATGTTACGTAACGCCAATGCCGGGAATAGACCTGGAACCGCACGTAAAAAAACGGGTGGCGCTCTCCGGCGAAAGGAACTACGTGCGGGAACAGCGGGCTTTCAATCTGAACGTCCAAACAATCGTAAACGTCTGGTAATTGAAAACGTTAATTAAAAACATTAATTGAAAACGTTTCAGTCAAGAGCCGTCAACTCCTGCCAAAGTTTAACGTTCGTCTTGATTCCACGCCAGAAATCAGCAAGTGAAAAATGTTCGTTCGGCCCGTGCGCGTTATCGGTTTTCTGTGAATAAGCCAGCATCATGACATTTGGAGTAAGGAGTTTGCTGAACGCCGCGACGATTGGAATCGAACCGCCCTCCCGGACGAAAAACGGAGAACGGCCAAACCCAAATTCCATCGCTCGCGCCGCCGCCTTCATGCACGGACGATCCAGATCCAGCAAATAACCACCCGAAGCTCCTTCAACCTCCAGTTTCATCTCAATCCCAGGCGGAATCTGTTCTTCAATCCAATGCAAAAGCGCGTTGGCAAGCCATTCCGGATCCTGATTCGGCACAAGACGAAATGTAAATTTTGCCGAGGCCTTTGCGGGAATAATCGTCTTTCCGCCCTCTCCCTGATATCCTCCGCTAATTCCATTTATGTCGAACGCGGGACGCGTAGTAATTCGTTCCAGAACGCTCGCATCCGCTTCGCCAACGCCGTCGGAAACGCCGGCCGACTCGAAAAACGCGCCGTCGTCAAAGGGAAGGAACCGCATCTGCTCTTCATCCTCGGGCGAAAGACGCTTTACCGCCTCGTAAAAACCCGGAATCCGAATCCTGCGCTCAGAATCATACATTCTGCCAAGAATCTCCATCAGCGTCGTGCAGGGGTTCGTAACGGCTCCGCCGAACATACCGGAATGAAGGTCCTGCCGCGGTCCGAAAAGCGTCAGTTCATACGCCGCAACGCCGCGTAATCCGCAGGTAATCGAGGGACAGCCGGGAGCAAACTGGGTCGAATCGCTCAAAGCCAGATAATCGCAGGCCAGAAGATCCG
>CAZWOV010000399.1:0-2947 GCA_964635645.1 uncultured Planctomycetaceae bacterium
CAAATCACAGCCTTGAGGCCGCGGTAAAAATTGGCGAAGAGGTTGAAACGCTCTATCGGGTCTGGAAACAGCTTTTCGTCCGTTTTTTCGCAACGGACGCTCAGTTGAAATCTCTTTTTGTCGGCAAACGGACGACATTTTCTCAACCCCACGGTTCCGGAACAGACGGCAAACATCGGGTCGTTTTCTTCCGTAATCAGGACAACTATATTCAGGAGCTTTCGCCGCGTTATCCATCCGTTTCCAATTCCTGCGGTATTTATATTGTGGAAGACAGGACAAGCTATTTCTTCGCCGGTGAAAATTTCGACCGCGCGACAATGCTTCACGAGGTAACGCACCAACTGTTCAGCGAAGTGCGCCGAACGTCGCCCAACATCACTCAAAGACCCAATTTCTGGATCATAGAGGGAATTGCGATCTACATGGAGTCGCTTCACGACGAAGGTTCTTTCCACGTCGTCGGCGGTTTTGACACTCCGCGTCTGCTTGCCGCGAGAATCCGATTTACCAAAGATAAATTTTACGTTCCCCTTGCGGAACTTTCCTCGTTAAATATGACGGAATTTCAGGCGCACCCGAAAATGGTCCGTCTTTATTCGCAGTGCGCCGGACTGATGCAGTTCCTCATTCATTCCGACGGCGGGCAATACAGAGAGGCGGTAGCGGATATTCTCCGCGACGTCTACACCGGCCAAAGCGACGCAAACACGATCGTTAAATGGCTTAAACGTTCGTTTACGGAATTGGATTCAGAATACGAAAAATTCATTTCGGCACGGCAGGAGGAACTCAATCAGTGGGAAATGGACTAACGGGCGTGAAAAAGATCCAAAATCAACCGAGCAGAATTTGAAAAATTTCGCTTATTTGTGAAATTTAACGTCCGCTTTCAATGTACCGCAAACTATGGAGTTTTCATACTTTCATGACTTCAGAACCTCAAAATCAGCTATCCTTAAATACGGAATCAACAAATCCGGAAAAAGACTTTGTTCAGATTCGGCACAAAGAACCGATGGAACTCCGGCATCCGCGCGAACTTGTCGTCGCGGTGCCTCCCATGCACAGCAATGTCAATCTTTCCCGAATCGTCAGAGCGGCCGGCTGCTGCGGAGTCCGTAAGATTATCTGTTGCGGAAACGCAAGCGTCAACGCCAAAATTGCCCGCGAGACTGGAATCGACTTGGAATTGGAACAGCATCGGACGCTTGCGCCGCAGCTCATCAGAAAATGGAAAGAAAAAGGATGGAGAATCGTTGGACTTGAGCAGACTAACGACTCTTATTGGCTTCATGAATATCAATTTCCGGAAAAAACTTTTCTGGTCGTTGGAAACGAACGTCTTGGAATTGAACCCGAAATTCTTCGATGCCTTGACGACGTCGTGGAAATTCCAATGTACGGACTTCCGTTCTCGCACAACGCCGCTACTGCGACGGCGATCGCAATGTACGAGTATTGCCGCCAGCATCCGCATTAAGTTTAAATTAAACTTAACGTCTTCGACGCCGAACGGCAACTGGTTTATCAGAATTATTTAACGGAGAAATTCATATTTCCCAATCGGAATCAGAAGCGCCGGTAAGAACGGCGGCGCAGGTCGTAAGCGTCGTTAAGCTTAAACCAGTCGCCCCATTTAAACCAATTGTCAAAATTAATGCAGTCGCAAGCATAAAAAGCGCTTTACCGCTGCATGAAAATATTTTTCAAAAATCCAAAAAGTCTTCCGATAAGAGATTTAATCACAAACTTTTGCGATCCTGATAAGGTACCCGGAAGATGCTTTATCTGGTCCGTATTCAAAATTTAATTTGGTAATCGTCATGGAAAGAGCAATTTACCGACTTGTGGTCAGCGATTCTCAAGGTCAGCTTGTGACCAGGGATTTTGAATCGTTGGATGAAATCAGCAGTCAATATCGACAGATCGGTCTCGATAACTGCAGCATGCACAAAGAACTACGTTCGTTACCGATGTTTCACGGTTTGATCGGCCCAATGAAAGAAGGAACGGTTATTCGCTACGAATCTCCTGATGTTTTTGAAAAACTGACGCAAGGCTGGTTTACTCCTATTCAAGTCGGAAAACGCAAGAAACGTTAATAATGTATGCCTTTATTTTTTAATTCCCGGAACGCTATTTCCGGGTTTTTTTCTATACTCTAATCTGGAATCAGGCCGAACCGTTTTGAACTCCAGGATTTTCTCAACCATAATTTCAAACTTTTTTAAAAAAAGAACTTGACTTTTTTCCTCTTTTTGCTAAGATTAAAAATTATCAATCTTATTGAAAAAACATTCAATCCCCATTTCCTAGACGGTAATCCCCAGAACACATATTCCGATTCGCCGTTTTCATCCTGAGCGGACGCACACGATGGATTTTATTCGTTTTTCGATTCAGAACCCTGTAAAAATCGCAGTTTTTATCATCATGATTCTGATTTTCGGAGTTATTGCTCTGGAACAGATCCCCATTCAGCTCACGCCGGACGTCGATAGACCGACGATTACCGTTTCCACCTCATGGACCGGAAGAAGTCCTGAAGAAGTTGAAGAATCTATTATTCTGGAACAGGAAGAAAAGCTCAAATCCATTCAGGGGCTGTGGAAGATGACTTCCACAGCGCGTTTAGGACGCGGATTTATTAAACTTGAATTCAACGTAGGAACAGACAAACCGCGCGCGCTTCAGGAAGTCGCGAACAGTCTGGACGAAGTCAAGGAATACCCGGAAAACGTGGATCGGCCGGTCATTCGAATGCAGGACTCGGCAAGCGACGACGCCGTCATTTACATGATGCTCACGGCAGAGGACGCTTCCTATGAAGTAGCGGAAATCTACGACTTTGCAGACCGGTATATCAAACCGCCTTTCGAACGAATTCTCGGCGTCGCAGAAGTTGAAATCCGCGGCGGACGCGAACACGAACTGCACGTCCGTT
>CAZWOV010000400.1:0-2945 GCA_964635645.1 uncultured Planctomycetaceae bacterium
TTTTGCGCGGAGGGCGAACTTTTCCGAGAGGGAAAAGTCGGCTTTTGCTCCGAGTCTCGCGTAGGTCCAGGAATCGTCGGTTTTGTCGTAGTACATTGCGCACGCGCCGGATTCCATCGCCTCTTCCTGCCAGATAATTTCGCTGTCTACGGCGAAGAGGGGGCGGACGACGAGACTTCCGAAATAGAAAGGCTTTGCAATTTCCGCGCTGACGGTGAGACCGGAGCCGTAAAAATCGCTGGTAGCGAAACCTGCGTTGCCCATGACGCGGGTCATGTCGTATTTCGACAGGGTGTAGGCGAGCGTTCCGCGAATTTCCAGATCGGCGAACGTTTTGTATCCGGCGTAAATACCGAACGAATAGTTGTTCGCGTCGGCCGTTTCGTGATCTTCTTCCATTTCAGGATTGCTGAAACTGAAGAAGGCTCCGGCGGCGAAGTATTCTTCAAAGGCGCAGTCGGCTCCGACCGTCAGGGCGAAAGCGTCGATATTGAATCCGCCGTTTCCTTTCACGTCCAAACCGCGGTATCCGGATTTCATCCAGAAGGCGGAACGTTCCTCGTAGTTCCAATTCGGCGATTTGAGACCGCAGTAGGCTCTGCCGTCGGCATTCCAGTTAATTCGATCGTCAACGACGTTCCAGAGCGACTGCCGCGCAAGCTGGAGCGAGTTGGCCCGTCCGTTAAAGTACTCGCGTTTCAACGTCGTCGTGAGGGTCATTTTCTTTCCGTCTTCTGAAAGATTACTGTCAAAAGTGTAGATTTCCAGAGGACTGACGATATCCCAGTCGCCGTAAATTTTGTCGTTTGCGTCTTCCGATTCAATTTCTGCGATCGTCCATTCGCTTCCGGAAATGTTCCCGTTGGTCGTGAAATAGAGTTCAAGCCGACTGTTCTCGATGCGCAGACTTCCGTCGTTGACGTTGATGCCGTTTGCGGTTCCGTCCAGTCCAAGCCCAAGAACGTAGGTTGAGTCTTGGAAGGAAACGTCGCCGTTCGCGTTGAGCGCCCCGTTATAGTCGTAGACGTTCGCGCGATTGAATCGGATTCCGGAGTTTGAACCGATCGCCGCGTTGGAGTTGAGGAAAACGTCCGAGTCGGTGAAACTGATTCCGCCGTGCGCGACGAGCTGGGACCCCTGTTCAAAGTAGACGCAGGAAGACATGTCGTCGCTCTTGAGTCCGTTGATCGCAACGGAACCGTATCCGACGGCGTCCGCCGCGCCTTCCGACGGAGCGAGGAGGTGAAGAATCGATTTGTTTCCGGTAAGAGTGAATTTGGCGTTGGAATCTTCGTTGGCGCCGACGATCAGACCGGAAGTTTCAACGGTTCCGTTTCGAAGGGTAACGGAAGAACTATTGCCCGCGGACTGTCCGATCGTAATCTGTCCGCCGGCGACGAGACTTCCTTCTCCGTGGATAGTCGCGACCCCTTCGCCGCCGACGACCATATCGCCGACGCTGTTGAGCATACCGCCGTTTTCAAGAGTGACGTCGGCGGACGCGTCTTCTTCTTTCGCGATGGTCATGGAGGTTCCGGCGTTAATGGCGGAGGAGTCCTTGACGTTCATGATTACCGCGCCGTGTTCGGCAATGGTAAGATTTCCAATGGTCGAATCGCTGTGGTCGCTTGGATTTCCAACGTAAACGTAGGAACC
This sequence comes from uncultured Planctomycetaceae bacterium, assembly GCA_964635645.1. Taxonomy (GTDB): domain Bacteria; phylum Planctomycetota; class Planctomycetia; order Pirellulales; family Thermoguttaceae; genus RGIG3701. The sequence continues at coordinate 1,657 of CAZWOV010000400.1, forward strand.
GGCCCCCGCGATATTGAAATTAACGGTACCGCCCTCCGTGTCTCCCATGGTCATGTTCTGGCAGCTTCCTACGACGGAATTGTTTCCGACGTTGAAAGTAACCGTTCCGGCTCCGCCGATGAAAGTTCCGTCTTCAGAACTGAGCAGAGTTGGACTCGAGGCGTCTTCTCCGCTTGCGGTAATCGTCAGTTCCGCGTTGGCTTCAGCTTTGAAAGAGGTCGTCCCTACGGAGTAAATCTGGGAAGTTCCCGTTACGTTGATTTGCGCGTCTCCAACGGCATTGATAGTCAGGTTTTCGCCGGATTGAACGTTTGTGTATCCGCCTTCCGAGACTCCGCCGACGTAGAGCTGGGCCTTGTCGCTCATAGAAATGGAATTTCCGTCCTGAAGGGTAATGTTCATGGATTGATTGGCCATGAGAACGCTTCCTTCGGTAAGGCTGATTTTGACGTTTCCGCCGTTTTCACCGCCGAGAGTTATTTCGCCTTTCCAATCCGCGTTTTCTTCGTTGACGAACGCGCCCGCCTGGGAACCGCCGCCGAGGACAAGATTCAGAGACGAACCGGCGGTTTGCGCGCCGGAGATGGATCCGGTTTGAACGGTCTGGCCGTCCTTAACAGTGAAATTTACGGACGAATCGGCGTTGGGAGCCAGAATCAGCGAACCGGCGTAAAGCTGATTGACGTTTGAGTCGGTTCCGGTTCCAACGGTGAAATCCTTGTTGATGGAGAGCTGACCGCCGACGGAAAGGACCGACGCGGCGTCGGCGTCTGAATCTTTGACGATCTGAATCTTGTTGGAGTCGTCAATGACGAGATCGCCGTTTTCAAGATAAAGCGAACCGCCGTTCTGGAGTTTGAACCGGAGGTTTCCGGAATTATCGAGGGACTTTAGAACGAGCGTGGAGTTCATCGTTTGCGAAGTCGCGTCGGTTTCTTCCGTCGCCTCCGTCGTAAACGTCTGCGAACCGTCAACGACAAACAGCGCGGTTTTCCCTGACGCGACGGTCAGAGAAAGGTCGGCCAGCGACGCGTAAGCTCCGTTAAGAACGCTGAAAGTGAAATCGTCTTTGACGGTCAGTTTCGTTTTCGTTTCAACAATGACGGCGGACTGTTCGGAAGTCGAGGCCGCTCCATCCGCATCAACGACGATCGCGTCGCCGGTTTTGACGACGGCGGTCAGAATTCCCGTCGCGGAGGGATCTTCCGCTTCGGAATCCTGCGCCGCGGTGAAAATGGAACCGCCCTTAACCGAAAGGGAGAATCCGTTCGCCGCGTTTACCGTCGTTC
>CAZWOV010000401.1:0-2933 GCA_964635645.1 uncultured Planctomycetaceae bacterium
CGGCGGCGGATACCCTGGTAGGAATGACTGAAGCGTTTTGAAAAGCTGAAAATAGAAACGGAGGCGCGGTGAAAAAGACCCCGCCTCCGTTTTTTCAAAAAATTAATTTTTTTATGCGCCGCGCGGGCCTTGAAAAAAATTTTTTTGCGTGGTATAATAAAAAGAATTGCCGATCAAACAGAGGAAATATGTTTCCGTCGGCGAATTTTTGTTCGTCAAAGTTAGGGAGAAAAAAGATGTTTGAAAAATATCTCGACGTCAATACCATTTGTACTATTCGCGCTCGTTCGCTTGTCTACTTTGGATGCGGAGCTATTCAGAAAATGAACGATATCGCCGCGGAACTTAAATCCCGCGGAATCGATAAGGCGATAATTCTTACGTCCAAAAACGCCTATAAAGGGTCCGGCGCCTGGGAACCTACGGTAGAGGCATTGAAGAAAAACGGCGTTGAATACGTTCATTACGATCGCGTTATTCCAAATCCAACGACGGATTCAATCGACGAAGCGGTTAAAGCGGCCCGAGATTTCGGCGCTCGCGCCGTAATCGGCATTGGCGGCGGAAGTCCGATCGACGTTGCGAAAAGCGTCGCAATTCTTCTCGAGTATCCGGAAGAGACGGGCGAATCGCTTTATTGCTGGAAGTTTACTCCGGAAAAAGCCGCGCCGATTGTCGCAATTAATCTTACTCATGGAACCGGAACGGAATGCGACCGGGTTGCCGTAGCGTCCGTAGCGTCGAAGAACTTTAAACCGGCTATCGCTTACGAATGCATTTATCCGGAATGGGCGATTGACGATCCTCAGTTGATGTTGACGCTTCCCGTAAAACATATTTTGTTTACGAGTATTGACGCGGTGAATCATGTCGTAGAAGCCGCGACTACGTCGTGTACGAATCCATTCGCAATTACGCTTGCCCGGGAAGTGATTGCTCTGGTTTATGAGAATCTTCCCAAGGCGCTTGAAAATCCGCAGGACGTTGTTCCGCGATATAATCTGGCGTACGCCGCGCTTTTGGCTGGAATATCGTTTGATAACGGTTTCCTTCATCTTACTCATGCATTGGAGCATCCGCTCAGCGCGGTAAAACCGGATCTTACGCATGGTCTTGGTCTTGCGATGCTTCTTCCTGCCGTCGTAAATACGATTTATCCCGTTTGCGGCGCGGTTCTTGCGGATATCCTTTCGCCCGTTGTTCCCGGTTTAAAAGGGGCCGCCGACGAAGCGGAAAAAGCGGCCAAGGCGGTAGAGAATTGGCTTTTCAGTCTTGGCGCGGACCATAAACTTTCTGACGAAGGGTTTACTGCCGAGAGTATTGGCCAGTTGACGGAACTGACGCAAACGACGCCGTCTCTTCCGGCGCTTCTTTCCGTTGCTCCGGTGGAAGCGACGACGGATCTGATCTCAAAAATTTATGCCGATTCCCTTAATCGTATGGCTTAAATTTTGATGAGGCGACTGGCAATAGAGTCGTTTGGATTTCGGGTTCGAGCGCGTTTGAATCGGAAGTAAGGTCGGCGTCTGCTCGAACGGCCCGAATAATTTCGAACGATAATTTGGCGCTAATTACATGGTAGGCGGAGTATTTTACGTAAAGCCTCCGCCTGTCAGATTTTTTCTGAATAGAATCAGAAGGAGGCGAAAATGTTTTTTGATCCCCTTTATTTTATTATTGTCGGTCCTTTTTTTCTTCTTGGTCTGCTTGCTCAATTTTGGGTTAAGAGCGCGTTTAGTTCCGGGCAGAATGTTCCGACGTATTTGAGCGGAGCGGAAGCCGCCCGTGAGATTATGCGCCGAAACGGTTTGGATCTTCCGATTGAATGCATTCCGGGCGAACTTTCGGATCACTATGATCCGAGCGCTAAAGTTCTTCGTTTGAGTCAGGCCGTTTATGAAGGGCGCAACGCCGCGGCCGTCGGCGTAGCCGCTCATGAAGTTGGGCATGCTCTCCAGGACGCCGAGCGTTACCCTGCGCTGGTTGTGCGGAATATGGCGGTTCCCATGGCGAGTTTAGGAAGCGGAGCCGGTATCTGGCTTTTTGTTTTGGGGTTAATTTTTTCAATGGAAGCTTTGGTTCTTGCCGGAATCGTACTTTTTTCATGCGTGGTTTTTTTCCAGCTTGTGAATCTTCCGGTGGAGTTTAACGCCAGTACGCGCGCTCGACGGCAGCTTGCAGAAATGGGAATGTTCACGGACGAGTCTCTTTCTGCGGTGAGCCGAACGTTGACCGCGGCTGCGATGACCTATGTCGCCGCGACGCTTCAGGCGGTCATGACGCTCGTTTATCTCGTTTTGAGCAGCTCTCGGGACGAATGACGGGAGTATTTTGAAATTTGGGGACTCGTTTGGATTTAAGCGGCGTCCCTGTTTTTTTAAAACAAAAGCGCACAGTTGATTCTTTCTTTTCATGCGGCGTTCTCTTAGCTTTCAGAAGGTTTTGAATATACTTAAATTTGGGGAAGAAGTGGATTCGTCCGTTTTTTTCAGGATTACGGCGGGCCCGTAAAAGAAAAAACGAAAAAGAGAAACGAAAATGAAAATACGCAAAAGTATTCGGATATTTCTCCTGATTTTCTTTTTTTTGACCGTAATGGGAGGAGGAATTGTTTTTTGGCTTTGGGAGAGAGTGCGCACGGTTCCGGAATTTTATGCGCGGCTTGAGATAACGGCGGAAAATCGCGGCGTTGCTGAAAAAAACAGTCGGAATATGGAGGCAAAAATCCGTAAATTACGCCGTTCAATTCACAGGGATAAGATTTGGCTTTTCGAGTTTACTCAGGATGAGTTAAATCATTGGCTGGCGATTGCTGTTGGAGAAAAACGACCGGGAATGTTTTCGCAACGGCTTAAAAATCCAAGAGGCTTGATTCTCGAAGATAGGATTCAGGCGGGAGCGACTATCGATACGCCGGAATTTAAGGGCGTGAT
>CAZWOV010000402.1:0-2928 GCA_964635645.1 uncultured Planctomycetaceae bacterium
GACGAATTACCTGCCGAACCGTCAAAAGATTCCGTAAGCCAATCCCAGGAGTCCGCAGTCATTCGCAATATTCCGCAAAGAGTCATGAAAAAATTGGAAGGAACAGGGTTAATCCCTCAAAACTGGAATGACGAACCGGTTTTAGATTCGCCTGAACCGGCCTCCGAACACGTATCCTTTTCGAAGAAAGCTGCGTTTCCGGAACCCGCCGACGACGACTTTTCACTGCCGGCGCCACCGGATAAAATACATTCAGAAATTTCCCCGGCCCCGGAAAGAAAGGGAACTTTAACGGAAAACGCCAAAGAACTTCCCGCAGAGTCGAACGTTTTTCTGCTCTCCGCCGCCTCGTCGAAGGAAAATCATGATTCAAACTTAACGCCGCCACCAATTCCAAAATTACCTAAAATTACTAACGCGGCGGAAACGACGCCTTCTCTGAAAGAAATTGGGTTCTCAAAGGAAAATACTTCCTTTGATTCGGCATTGGAGGCAATCCAGAAACCCGCTCCGCCAATGAAAAATTTTCCTGCCGTCCAATACGTTTCACGCGAAGACCTCGAAACAGGCTGGGAAGATTCCTTTTACGAAAACGTCGTTCAACAGGTAAACCTTCTCGAAGAGAAAAATGTTCGTCAGAACAGCGTTTCCCAGGCAATCGGCAATCAGGTCGTTTCCAGGCCGAGTCAGAACAGAAAGTCTGTTTATGATTCAAATAAAACGACTCCGAAAGTTTCCGGCGAATCTTCAATCAAGCGTTTGGCCGCTCCTAATAAAGCCGGACGTTTGAACAAAAAAACGGAAAAGAACGTGAAAAAAGACGAACCTGAAAAACGGTTTGATTTTGGAATTTCTTCCGGAAATCTTGAAGAGTTGATTACTTCAGGAGAAATAAAGGACGAAACGGCTTCCGAAAATATGGAGGTCCAATGCGAAATATCTTCATTGACGGAAGACGCCCTTATCCAAAGTATAGACCAAAAGCATTCCCGTAATATTCCGGTGGAAAATACGCTTCAGGAAAACGGCGAAGTCGTTCCGTTGCCGGAAGAAAAGAAAAAACTCGAACTGTTTGACTTCGGGATTGACGACATGGCCATTTTTGATGGAAACTCCGTAAAAAGCGAGGCGGAAAACACGCAAAAACCGGTTTCCAGTTCCAAAATCCATGAAGCTCCAAACGCAGCGGAAAATTCCGAAACGCCGGAAAATGAAGATACCAGCTTCCGTTTCCAAGCAGATCAGAATTCCATTTCAACCGCCGACAACGTTTCTGAATACGAAAAATGCGTATCCGTCGCAGAATCAGTTTCAACTATCACGTCCGTCTGCTATGAAAGCGGAATCTACGAAGAAAATTCAATTCGTCAGATTCAATTTATTCATCCGGAAAAAAGCGGCGCGACAAAAAATCAGGCTTGCCCCGTCAAACCCGACCAGACGGAAAAGAAAAAAATCCCGCAAACAGATCTTGAGTCCGAAGAGGAGGAGGAAATCGACGTTGAACTTGATTTTCTTCTTCTTTCGCCGGATGAATTTGATTCCGAAAATATTCATGATCAAAAAACGGAAGCTCAAAATAAAATTTCTGCGGACGCCGTTGCCGCGGAAAGCAAGCTGGACGGCAATGCGTCTGAAAATTCGGAAATAATTCAGGACGACGTACCGGCCGTTCTTGAATTTGGAGATCAGGAAAGCGACCTTCAGGAAACCGAAAACAATGTTCCCCTGAACGTTCCTCCAGAAAAAGAAAAGGAAGAGGAAAAGGAAGAGACCGAATCCGTTTCAGAGCATTCAAAACTCCTTTCTGAAACAACATCTGCGGAAGAATTTCCCAAAGATTCTCTTTCTGAGACGAAAAATTCAGACGAAAGCGTATTGTTTTCAGAAGAATCTTCACCCGCTCAAACCGAAAGGAAAAATTCACCTCCTCGGAATCCCGATTCAGATGAAATTTCGCAGGAAGCCGCCGACCTGGTCGCAGATCGGTTAGCAAATCAGATTGCGGACAAAGTGGTAAAAAAAACCGTGGACGAAGTCATGCGCAGACTGAAAAATCAGCTTGACGAAGAAACGACGCTCCGTTCAAATGAAGATAATCGGAAAAACACGACGGTCCTCAAAAGTGCGGCTCGTCAATCGTTCCAGCAGGATCGGTCGGAAGATCAATTCGGAATGCCAACGAAAGAAAAATCCTTAGATAACGAAATTAAAAATGTTTCTTCCAGCGAAGAAGCTTTCGGAAATCGTTTCCTTTCGGAAAACAACTCCATTTCAGACGTCAATTCGGACAACTCGATCCCCGATCAGGCGGTCATTACCGACGAGTCGGTTTCAAAACCTTCTCAATTATCGACCGTATTAAACGACGCGCGTCGGAAACAAAATTCCGTCGGCAATACGGAAACTTCACAGGAAAAAATTCCTCAGCCTCCGCAGGAAGTTTCGTCTCTGGACGAACTTTCAGCTCCAACGGATAGCTCCGACGCGTCCGGCGCGCTCGCCGGTGAAGAAATATCGGAAAAACAGGCAGAATCTCCAATTCCACACGTTTCCGACCAGAACCCAACTGTTCATGAGGAAAAAAACGCCCCGGGATTCGTAAAACTTTCCGGAAGAAAAAAGAAGAAAAATCAACCGATTATTCCAAAATCAGAAATTTCATCCGTTTCAGAAAAAAATAACGAACAGGCGGAAACCGCCGTTAATCCAAAAATTTCCGCTCCAAATCAAAGAGCCGACGGCGGAACCAATTCCGCGCCAGACCAATACGCCGCGCAAAATCATTCCTCCAGCCGGTCGGAAAAACTCTCATTTGAAAACCAGCGTTTTTCCGTACCGCAAGCTCCGATCAAAGCGCCCGTAGCGAATTCGATTTCATCGCTCGCAGAAGTTCCAATTCCCAAAATGAATTTGAAGACGGATTTT
>CAZWOV010000403.1:0-2924 GCA_964635645.1 uncultured Planctomycetaceae bacterium
CGTCGTGTTCCGGCAGTTTGAGTTATGGAACGGGCTCTGGAATGTTCGGTTCCGGCAGTTTGAGTTATGGAACGGGCTCTGGAATGTTCGGTTCCGGTAGTTGGAGTTATGAGCCCGGCTCTGGGACGTCGTGTTCCGGCAGTTTGAGTTATGGAATGGGCTCTGGGACGTCGTATTCCGGAAATTAAAACTAGTTCCTGATATTGCGGACTTTATTTGGGGAAAGCGTAGTATCAAACTCGGAAAATAATAATTTGCGATTGAGACAATGTTTGAATTTGAAAAGATTTTTGTAATAAACTTAGACGTAAGAAAAGAACGAATGGAGCTTTTTTTTCAATCTCTTCCCCAAAATTGGGAATTGGGTAAAATCATCCGTTGGGAAGGAATTGACGGCCGTCTGGTTCCTCCGCCTGTTTGGTGGAAAGGAGGACCAGGAGCATGGGGGTGTAACCAATCTCATTTAAGAATACTCGAATACTGTCTGAATCATTGTATTAATTCCGTGATGATTCTTGAAGACGACGCTGTTTTTGACGATAATTTTACCGAAAAATATAAAGAATTTACGTCGCATTTGCCAAATGATTGGTCTATCATATATTTGGGCGGACAGCATATTCAATTGGACCAACGTTTGCCAAGAAAAGTAAACGATTGGGTATATCGACCGTATAACGTTAATCGGAGACATTGTTACGCATTACGAAATCGCGAATCGATAGCTCTTTATTATCGTCATCTTACAAATTTTTTAAACTGGAACGCTCCGCATTTTGGCGATCATTGGTTAGGCGAATTACATAAAACAATATCGTCGGGTTTATATTGTCCTAAAGAATGGCTGGTAGCTCAACGAGAAGGATTTAGCGATATTTGCCGTCAAAATTTGAAACTTCGTTTTTTTACAGGCGCTGAAGATATTACTTACCCGTCGATTACATTAAATGGTATTGTGTTGACGGGAGTTTATGGAAATGGAATTTCAAAAGTTGCAAAAGTTTTATCCTTGTTGGGAATTCCTTTTGGAACGCCGTCCGCTCAAAAAGAAATTCGAGCGGAACGATTTCGTTGTCCATTTGAAGACGAATATTTGCAATTTATTTGCCATCGTTCATTTTCCGAGCCGTGGTTGTCAGAAAATATTCCATATGAAGATCGCGCTAATTATTTGAGGAATTGGGCGGGGAGGCAATCTGCAAAATACACTGCTGCCAATTTCCAGTTTTTTGCTGGAAAACATCCTATATTGACGTTGATGGGAGCTGAATTAATAGAAGCTTGGAATGATCCTTTTTTCATTTTTGTCGATCAGTCTTTCAACGAATGTTGGGAAGACGTTAAGTCGTTTAATTGGGAATGGCATCCACAAGCGATTAAATATGCGTTTGATAAATTAAGAAATGCAAAAGAGAATTTTTTGGAGTATTATTCTCCTCGATTTCTTCGTTTATCTCCGAAAAGACTATTTTTAAGTCCTGTGAATTCAATCCAGGAAATTTGCGAATTTTTAGATTATACTCCGACTCCGTCACAGTTAAAGGAAACGCTTGAATTTTTAAGGAAATGTTAAAATGAGAATGAAGGTCCTTTTATTATGCGTTTTAAGCGCGTTCAGCATATTCGTTTCCGTGGGATTAACGTCTGAAATACGATATAATGACGTGCAAGACGAAGCCCTGTCTTTTGTTTATGAATTGAGAACGTCTCAAAATGATTTTGCGACGGCTTTTGCAGTTCATCCGTCCGGCGTTTTTATGACTTGCGCTCATCTTCTTGAAAAAAAACAAACGTTGGATTTTGAAATTGTTTTAATCAGTCGTGAAAAAGAGATTATTCCGGTGAAAATTCTTTTCGTAGTAGAGCAGCTTGACGTTATGGCGCTCGTAGCGAAAAAAGAAGGAAATTATCCAGCCGTATCCTGGGACCTTTCGGAACAGTATCCGCTTGGAGATTCTTTCTATACCTGCGGCAATAATAAAGGAGAAATGACTTCAGGTTTTGGGTTTTTGCTTGCAATTCAAAACGAAATGAAGTCGATTGCTTTTCCAAACGTGATGCTTCTAAATATTCCAATTGTTTCAGGTTATTCAGGCTCTCCGTTGTTCAATAAAGACGGTAAAGTTTCCGGTATGATTTTAGGAAATAATAAAGAGAATCCTTCCATAACGTATGCCATTTCTTCCAATTATCTGATAAAAGAATGTATGAAAATTGTTAATTCAGGGAATCTCTATGGCTTAAAGCCTGATTGGGGGACGGTTTTAGAGAACAAAACATTGAGCGCTATTGGCGAATGGGAGGTTAAAGATGAAGTCGGCGTATGGCTTTCCGATTTGATTTGGGTAAAAGATTTATCTAAAAAGTCAATGAATGTTATCGTAAAAGATACGGACGGTAATTCTGAGCAAGTTGAAGTTCCAATATTGGAAAAATGCATATCGCCTCTTCCTGTGCGGGAAACTGAACTTCAACATGGCGTTCAGATATCCGTTCGAGATCTGAAAACGGGAAACGTCCTTCTGAACGGTCATTCGCGTAACATAAATGGAGTTTGTTTCTTTCCGAATTCAATCCTGACTATTAAAGGTTTTTGGAAAATTCCTGTTGAGGGCGCATACTCGTTTTTTCTTCCGCAGCTTAATAAAGGCGAGCTAAAAATTAATGATGAAATCTTCATTAGGAAAAATACGAATTGGCAAATAAATGCAAGACAGTACGGATATTTTAAAAAAGGTTTTTATTCTTTTGAATTAAATATCTTTCTTGCCGACGTCCCCAAAGGCCCCTGTTTGGGATTTGAACGTTTGGGTTCCGCAAGTTCGTCCGTTATTCCCGACGAATGGCTTTTCTCAAATCTTCCATAAATGCTGTTCGCCAATGAAAGTGGTACGTGAGCTGGGTTCAGACCGTCGTGAGACAGG
>CAZWOV010000404.1:0-2921 GCA_964635645.1 uncultured Planctomycetaceae bacterium
CAGGACCAATTTTTGGCTCCTGGAAAATTGCTTCGCCGTCTGTTAAAGGCGGACAGGCTTGGGTCCGTTATTTTTTATGGACCGCCGGGAACGGGAAAAACGACGCTCGCCCGACTTTTGGCCGCGGAGTCTAATTCAAATTTTTGCCAGATTTCTGCGGTTGCGAACGGCGTAAAGGAGTTGCGCGACGTCCTTTTGCGCGCCGCGGATACCGTGGCCGCCGAAGGGCGGCGGACGCTCCTGTTTGTGGACGAGATTCATCGGTTTAATAAAGCGCAGCAGGACGTTCTTTTGCCAGACGTCGAGGATGGGATAGTCGCTCTGGTCGGCGCAACGACTGAAAATCCGTTTTTTACAGTGAATAATGCCCTTTTGAGCCGGAGCCGTCTCTTTCAGTTTCAGCCGTTGACGATTGAAAACATCAGAAAAATACTTTTGACCGCGATTTCGGATAAAGAACGCGGATTTGGAAATATGCGGATAGAGATGGACGACGAGGCGTTGGAATACCTTGCGCGAACCAGCGACGGAGACGCGCGGCGAGCGCTTTCTGCGTTAGAGGTCGGAGTTTTATCCACGTTTGCCGATCCCGTCCATTTTACGCTTGAAATGGCGGCGGAATCCGTTCAGAAACGAATAACCGGGCATGATCGAGACGGCGATTCGCATTACGATATCGTCAGCGCGTTGATTAAGAGTATTCGCGGAAGCGATCCGGACGCCGCGATTTACTGGCTTGCCCGAATGCTTGAGGGCGGCGAGGAAGTTCGATTTCTTGCGCGGCGCCTGGTTATTTTGGCGAGCGAAGACGTTGGAAACGCGGATCCGCGCGCTCTTCCGCTTGCGGTTGCCTGCGCACAGGCCTGCGAGATGATTGGACTTCCTGAGTGTCAGTTAAATTTGGCGCAGACTGTGATTTATTTAGCGTCCGCTCCAAAGTCCAACTCCGCAACCAATGCCATTTTTGCCGCTAGAAAAGATGTTCGGGAAGGAGAAACTGTTTCAATACCGAAGTATTTACGCGACGCGCACTACAGCGGTTCGGAACAGTTGGGGCACGTAGGGTATCGGTACGCGCATGATTTTCCGGACGCCGTCGCGCCGCAGGACTATCTTGGCGTGAATAGACGGTACTATTTTCCGACAGAACGCGGCGAAGAGGCTGAAATTGCGACGCGGCTGAATTTTATCCGCGCAAGAAGAAATGAAAAGAATGAATAACGGGAAAAATATTTTTTCGTTTTTAATTCATTCAACGTTTTGCAGATAGGATTTCTTGCGCGGTTCAGGAAATCTCCGGAGTTCTCGGCGGGGAATCCAGTTGAAGTTTTTTCATCTTTTTGTAGAGCGTGGCGCGGTTGATTCCCAGGAATTCAGCGGTTCGCGTTCTGCTCCAATGATGAGCTTCAAGCGCTTCCAGAATGATTTGGCGTTCTGGAATGCTCAGCGAATGTTTCAAAATAGAATGCGTAGTAAATTTTGAATTTTGCCATTCGGAAACGTATCGCCTGACGTTCGTTTTATCAAACGTATCGGAATGAAAATTTTTATCATTTCCCGAATGCAAACAAACGGAATTGGCGGAATGAATTTCTGCGAATCGAATGTGCTCGGGGAGGTCCGTTGGAAGAATCCACGGCGAACTTCCGAGAAGAACCAGCCTTTCTACGATATTTTGGAGTTCGCGAACGTTGCCCGGCCAGGAGTATCGCGTTAGAAGCCGGATCGTTTCCGGATCGAAACCGCGTACGGAGCGTCCGCACTCCCGGTTCGTTTTTTCGAGGAAAAAACGAGCGAGTTCAGGAATGTCGTCCGGTCTTTGGCGAAGAGCGGGAAGTTTGAGGTTGATGACGTTAATCCGATAGTAGAGATCCTGCCGAAAACGACCGGCGGCAACCGCTTGAGGCAGGTCGTCGTTGGTCGCCAGAATTACCCTGGCGTCGATTCGGTATGTTCTGGAGCTGCCGACCGGTTCAAATTCAAATTCCTGAAGAACGCGCAAAAGTTTGATTTGCAGAGCGGGCGAGGCCGTTCCGATTTCATCGAGAAAGATGGTTCCTCCGTCCGCTTGAAGAAATCGTCCGGCTTTTTGGGAAACCGCGCCGGTAAAGGCTCCGATTTCATGGCCGAAAAGTTCGCTTTCCAGAAGCGTTTCGGGAAGCGCGCCGCAAGCGACCTCGACAAAAGAAGCGTTTCGACGTTGGCTCAGACGATGGATGAAACGAGCCAGGAGAGATTTTCCCGTTCCGCTTTCGCCGGTAAGCAAAACCGTCGCCCGCGTGTCGGCAATGCGTTCAACGACGTCGAAAACGGCTTTCATACTGGAATCCATTCCGACGATCCCTTCAATGGGAAAAGAGACGGTCGAACTGGTTCCAACGGCGCAATTACGTCCGGCGGAAGCGGACGGCGTCAAATTTTCACGGCATGCCGGGGCGTTCGTTTCCGGAAGTTTCCGGAGGTTCGGCGGAACCTGTTCGGAAGTATTCGTTTGAGGACGGCGTTTGACGGACTGCGCGGAATTGGTTTGAAGAAGAGACGCGGAGGAAGATTTTTTATTTTGAATCCTGTTTTCAATAATTTCCAGGATTTTATCGTCCAAAAGCGGTTTGGTGAGGAAGTCGATCGCTCCATGACGAATAGCGTTCACGGCTTCTTCGACGGAGGCGTGACCTGAAAGAAAAACGACTGGAATCTGCGGAAAGTTCTCCTTTATGAGCAACAGCACGTCCATTCCGTTTTCCGCGCCGAGACGCAGGTCGACGAAGGCCAGATCGATTTCATTTTCAGTCAAAACCGAAACGGCGGAGCGAATATCCCGCGCTTCAAAGACAGCGTGGCCATAGGAGCCGAGCCACTCTGAGGTTGAATGCAGAATCTGCGGGTCGTCGTCGACAAACAGGATGGAAATACTGTTGCTC
>CAZWOV010000405.1:0-2916 GCA_964635645.1 uncultured Planctomycetaceae bacterium
CGTGCTTCTGGAGAGTAATTACGATCCGGAAATGCTCCAAAATGGTTTTTATTCAGCGGGCGCCAAGGCTCGAATTACTTCTGATTACGGACATATCTCGAACCTTGAGGCGGCGCGTCTCCTTGCGGAACACGGGCAAAACCTAAAGTATGCGATGCTTGGCCATATTTCCCATGAAAATAATACGGAGGAGTTGGCGCTTGAAACGCATCGTCGGATTCTTGGAAAAAACTTTAAATGCGTTTTAGCTCCGCATTTTGAAACGTCGGAGCTTATCGAGATTTGACCGTTGGCGTTGATGGACGAGCTGGATTTTGATTTAAGAAAGCGCGAGTGCGTTTTCTGCTTCAAAAGCCGTTTTCAGATTATTTAACGATAGTTAAAGTAAGTAAAGAAAAATAAACGTTTTTTCATTTTATTCACAAAAGGAGAGATTCACATGGCGGAGCAGTTTCGCGATATTCTCGAAACATTTTCGAACAGTTATCCTGGACGCGACTATACGATTGAGATTATTTGTCCGGAATTTACTTCGGTTTGTCCCAAAACCGGCCAGCCGGATTATGGTACGATGACCATTCGCTATATTCCGAGAGAAAAGTGCGTGGAACTTAAGAGTCTCAAGTTCTATATGCAGCGTTATCGTAACGAAGGTATTTTTTATGAAAACGTTACGAACAGGATTCTTGACGATCTGACGGCTGTTCTTGAGCCGAAATGGCTGCAGTTGAAAGCGTCCTTTACGCCGCGCGGAGGAATTAGCACGAACGTAGTCGTCGAGTATGGGGAGAAATGAATTTCCAGGCGAAACGACTGAAATTTGAAGAGAGACGGAGCCGCTGAAATTTCCGGCGATTGAAATTAGCGGCAACGAATACAAACCCAAAGGCAGATCTTCGGATCCGCCTTTTTTTACCGAATATAGAAATCGGGGATTTTTTTCAGTGAAATTCTATTTGAGCCGTTTGGGGATTAATCCATTTGGAAAAGTTTCCGGGCGTTTTCTGTCGTCAGAATTTGAAGTTTTTCTTCCGTTACGCCGCGTAGTTGAGCGATGAAACGGGCGGTGTGAACGACCATTTCCGGGGTGTTTCGTTTGATTTTTCCACGGAAGGGCATTGGCGTCAGGTACGGACTATCCGTTTCGACCAGCAGACGGTCTTCGGGTACGAGCGGAACGGTTTCCCGAAGAGGTTCAAAGCATTTGTTTTTGAACGTAACGGAACCGGAGTAGCTGATGTGGAAACCGAGTTCGAGACATTTTTTGAGGAAATCGGAATTTCCGCTGAAAGAGTGAATAACTCCCGGCACGGGACCGTTTTGCGCAAAATCCTTTTCTGCGACTTCCCGCAACGCCTCTTCCGCATCGCGGCAATGAACGACGACTGGAAGTTTCGTTCTTCGAGCCAGTTCAAAGTGGAGGGCGAGGAATTTTTTCTGGACGTCGATCGGCGTGTCGCGCCAATAAAGATCGACGCCGGTTTCTCCAATTGCGCGGACGCGGGGATTTTCCGCCATTTTGGTGAAGATTTCAAGAAAAACGTCGTCCGAGCCGAACGCCGGGATTTCTTCCAGCAAGCAGTTTGGGTGAATTGCGACGGCGGCGTAAACTTCAGAAAACTCCTCGGCCAACGCAATGCAGTCGAGAGAAGAGCTGATAGAGGTTCCCTGCGTAAGCATTCTTTTTACGCCGGCTTCACGCGCGGCGGTTACGACGCGGGCGACGTCCTCGGCAAAAGCGGCGTCGTCCAGATGACAGTGCGTATCGATCAGCATTTTTTTCTCCGTTAGTTGAGGTGGAAAAGTTTTTGATCCGGAATCAGGATTGGAAAATCTCTTTTTTTAATTTATTTTAAAAGGTTTTTTTCAACAAGGTCGAGCGTTCTTTGGAGAGCTCCCTGTTGTTTTGCGACCAGTTCCCGGGCGTTTTTTCCAAGCGTTTCGGCAAAAAGCGGTTCTTCAAGGCATTTTCGGACAAATTCGCACATTTCTTCAGCGTTTTGAACGACGACGGCCGCTTTGTGTGAAAGTAATGAGGAAACAATGTCCTGAAAATTCCAGGTGTTTGGTCCGAATGAGACTGCGGTTCCGAAAGCCGCGGGTTCCAACATATTCTGACCGCCGCGATTTCCCATGCTCCCTCCAACAAAACCGACGAAGGAAGTTCCCCACCAACCGCCCAGTTCGCCGATGACGTCGACGAGAAGAATGGGTTTCCGTTTGTTTTTTTCAGGAGTATTTTCGGAGATTTCCGAGCGTTTGATAAATTCCAGACCGCTTTTTTCAAGCAGTCTTCCAACTTCCGCAAAACGTTCCGCATGTCTTGGAACAAGAATCAGGCGAAGTTCAGGATGATTCGGCTTAAGTTTTTGAAAAACTTCCAGGGCCATCTGTTCTTCAGGATTCTGAGTACTTCCGGCCAGAAAGATTTTGTCGTTCGGCTGAACGTTCCAAAGAGCGGCGAGAGCTTTTGTTTTTTCGTTGCGTCTATCGCTTACCGCTCCGTCGTATTTGATAGATCCTACGTTTACGACGCGGTTTTTATCCATTCCCAGCGCTTGGAAACGTTCGGCGCCGACTTCGTCCTGGGCCGTGACGAACGCGATAGTACGCATTACGCGGCGCATTAAAGGCCGAATGCGCGAATAGTTTCGGAAACTTTTTTCTCCCAGACGGCCGTTCATAATCCAAACGGGAATATTCATTTTCTCGGCGGATAAAAGCAGGTTTGGCCAGAGTTCAAGTTCCATGAGAACGAGAAAATCCGGTTGAATGCGCTTAAGGGCGCGGTTTACTGCCCAGGAAAAGTCAAGCGGAGCGTAAAAAACGGTTTTTCCGGCGAATTTTTTTCGAGCCAGTTCCATTCCTGTTTGGGACGTTGTGGAAATGACAAATTCAAGATTGGGATTGTCGCGT
>CAZWOV010000406.1:0-2914 GCA_964635645.1 uncultured Planctomycetaceae bacterium
GAGATACGTCTTGAAGATAATGTAGGCCAGTCGGATATCCCCTTTTTTGAAGAGATCGCCCAGGAACGGCTCCGCTTTTTTTATCGTATTGACGTCCGATTCATAAAAATAGAGTTTCTGCGGATCGAGCGTTTTGAGAAAACCTTCGATCGTTCTCCTGGACAATTCCTCGTCCAACGCGCGTTCTGAAATATGGGCGTTCTGCATCAGATAACGGACGACCATCGCTATGTCGCTGTCGCGTTTGGAAGGTTCCGTGACTTCCGCGGAAAGGGTATTTTCCAGGTCGCAGGTCCTGAAAAAAGAAGCGATCCGCTCGGATTCGAGGAATAACAGACCTGCGTACAGAAGCGCCAAAATCAAAATAACCTTGAATTTTTTCATGGGAATGAAACTCTTAAAGTAAAAAATTTAAAATTTTCTGACGATAAACAGAAAAAAGGTGAAGTCCGCCTGTCGGAAAACGTTTTTTGGAAAGTTCCGTTACGTTTCCCAATAATATTATTATCCTACACAAAATTTTCGATTTGTGCAAGTCCCTCTTGATGAATTTTTTGAGAAAAGTCTCCGCTTTTTTGAAAAAGAGGCTTTATACTGAAAATAAAACGCCGACTCGTAGACGGAAATTTCAGACGGTTCTCCGCCGGAAAGCGTTCGCGGAACGATTTCAAGGGTCGATGGGACTGATTCAGACCGTGAATCATGAGCAGCAGGGAAAATACTATGCTTCGATGGCGTTTAATACTCGGTTTTTCGATTTCGGCCATTATTGTCGCTTTGTGCGCTTTGGACGTTTGGCTGGAACGTCTTTACGCAACGCCGGGGCTCGCGCTCTTTCCGCTGCTTATTGTTTTGGTTATTCTTGGTGTTCGGGAAATGCTCGCCATGGCAAATCGGAATCGCGTCGTCCCCGTTCCCTATGTGACTTACCTTGGTTGCTGTCTGATTGTGGCCAGCGCGTGGGGGACGTTCGTTATCCAGCATTCCGCTACGGATTCAGTTGCGGATTCCGGGGGGGCGGCTTTGCGGGAGGTCTCCGCGCCGGAGCTTCTTTCTGCCGCCGACGTTTCCGTTCCGCCGCGTGAAACGCCGGAAGAAAGCGGCGGGGGACAGGTTGCCGGAGCGCAGCGGAAACTTCTGCGGAAACTGGAACATTTGACTCCGGGGAATTGGGCCCTTTCGACTTTCGCACTGGTTGTTATTCTTGTTTTTCTTCAGGAAATGTGGACTTTCCGGAGGGCGAACGGCGTCATTAATATTCGAATCAGCTACACGGTGTTTACGATTGTTTACGTCGGCCTTCTGCCGACCTTCCTGGCTCAAATTCGCCTCTGCTACGGTCTGCCATTTCTGGTCGCGTTTATCGCTATCGTGAAAATGGGCGATATCGGCGCTTTTACAGTCGGTAAACTCTTTGGCAGAAACAAAATGGCGCCCACCCTAAGCCCGGGAAAAACGATCGAGGGCGCCGTCGGAGCTCTTCTGTTTTCCGTTGGGACGTCTCTCCTCTTTTTCTTCTGGATTCTTCCGGCGTTTGGAGTAACGGAACTGGAAAATATCGGCTGGTGGATTGCTTTCGGCGGAGTTTTGTGCATGCTGGGCATGTTGGGCGATCTGGCCGAATCGCTCATGAAACGCGACGCGGAGATAAAGGATTCCGGTACTCTTGTTCCCGGATTTGGGGGGGTGCTGGACGTTCTCGACTCCCTTCTCTTGGCCGCTCCCGCCGCCTACGCTTTCCTGAGTCTGGATCTTCTTTTCGGATGATTCCGCGTCATTCCCGTGCCCGGCGCCGTATCGAGCGCGGGGCTTGTGACGTCTGGAATTGGGATTCGCTGGAAATTAAGCGCGGGGCTCGTTGAAATCTGGAACGGGTCTCGCTGGAAATCGAGCGCACCGTTCTTGGTTTGCGCGGAACTGCCGATAAAAAATCCCAATATTACTGAATTTGTTTAATATCAGGAAAAGCCGGGGTGTTTTTTGGCGAAAAGATTGAAAAAAACAGGTTAAAATCAAAAAAAGTGAAAAAAAAGGCGTCCCCCCCCGTTTGAAAAATCTTTAAATTGAGTATAATTGACAGTCTGTTAATTTTTTGAGATTCGTGTTTCGAGGCGGTTAGGGGTCCCGAGGAGATTCAGGCTGTTTCGTGAATTCGTATTTAATTGGGAGTAGAGAGATTATGCCGCGTTACAATCCGTCGGTTATTGAACCTAAATGGCAGAAATACTGGGAAGAAAACCGTACTTTTGCCGCGCCGCGTCTTCCTGGCGAGAAAAAAATGTACGTTTTGGATATGTTCCCGTATCCGAGCGCTAACGGACTTCACGTCGGTCATCCGGAAGGATATACCGCGACGGATATCGTGTCCCGGTTCAATCGAATGAACGGCGTAAGCGTAATGCATCCGATGGGGTGGGACGCTTTCGGGCTTCCCGCGGAACAGTACGCTAAAAAGACGGGTATTCATCCGCGGATTACGACGGAAAAAAACGTTGCGAACTTTCGCCGTCAGCTGAAAATGCTGGGTTTCTCCTATGATTGGGACCGCGAACTGGCGACGACCGACGTGGATTATTTTCACTGGACCCAGAAAATTTTTCTGGTTCTCTACGATACCTGGTATGATCCGGAGATGAAAAAGGGTCGCCCGATCGGCGAACTTCCAATTCCGGACGACGTGCGTTCCATGGGAGAAGACGCGGTTCGCCGTTTTGTCGACGACCATCGTCTGGCTTATCAGCAGGAAGCTCCGGTGAACTGGTGCCCGGTATTGGGGACGGTGCTGGCCAACGAGGAGATCATCGACGGTAAAAGCGAACGCGGCGGTCACCCGGTCGTTCGTATTCCAATGCGTCAGTGGATGTTGCGTATTACCGCGTATGCCGACCGTCTGGCGGAAGAACTCGACGAACTG
>CAZWOV010000407.1:0-2897 GCA_964635645.1 uncultured Planctomycetaceae bacterium
AACGGGAACCATGGAGAGACGAAGCGGAAGAAGAGATTCAGGCCGTAAGCGTCGTTTTTCCGGAGGGAATAGAGAAACCTCTCGACTATGCGATTCCTTCGGCATTGCTGGGAAAAATTCAGAAAGGAATGAGGCTTGAAGTCCCGCTTGGGAAATCAAATCGTCCCGTGGAGGTTTTCTGCGTGGACGTCCATACGGTTTCCGCGTCGCGCATGAAACTGAAATTTGCCTCAAGAGTTTTGGACGAAAAACCGCTCGTTTCGCCAATGATGCTTGAACTGACGCGCTGGATAGGCGAGTACTGGCTCTGTCCATGGGGAACGGTTCTTCAAAGCGTTCTGCCGGCAGGCGTTCGCGGTCAGGCGGGAACTCGGCTGGCCGTTCTGCTTTCCATTTCAGCAAAGGGGAGGCAGGCTCTTGAACTTTGTCGCCAAAAAACTCGCGAAGCGTCTCAACCGTTGAGTTACGCAAACCATGAAACGCTTGAGAAAGCCAGAAAAAAGGCGGCTCGGGATAATTTCGTGATTTCAGAGGGACTTCGGATCACTCCCGTTCAGGAAAAGATTTTGACGGCGCTTGAACTTTGGGGAAAACCGCTTGCGGCGGAAGAATTAATTCGTCGGGCGAATGTTTCCTACGGGCCGCTGAAACTTCTTCGTGAACGCGGTTTCATTCTGTCGCAGCAGGCAAGAGTTCGAACGGGGGCGGGGGATTGTTTATTGCCGTCGGAAGTATGCCAATCGGATTTGACGCTTAATTCGGAACAGGAGGCGGCGATGGTTCAGATTCGCGAAGCTCTCCATAGCCGGGTAACGCCTCGTCCAATCCTTCTTCACGGCGTTACTGGGAGCGGAAAAACCGAGGTTTACGTTCATGCGATTCGGGAAACGATTCGGACTGGACGGCAGGCAATCGTTTTGGTTCCGGAAATTTCGCTTACTCCGCAAACGGTCCAGCGTTTCAGAAGTCGATTTGGAAATATTGCGGTTCTTCACAGCCGTCTGACAGACGCACAGCGTCACGACGAGTGGCAAAGGATTCTTCACGGCGACGTTGAAGTCGTTATTGGCGCGCGCAGCGCCGTTTTTGCGCCGACGCCTCGTTTAGGGCTGATTGTCATTGACGAAGAACATGAAACCAGTTTCAAACAGGATTCAATGGCTCCGCGTTACCATGCGCGGGAGGTGGCGATTCAGCGTGGAAACATGGAAAATGCGCTGGTGATTCTTGGTTCGGCCACGCCGTCGTTGGACGCCTGGTATCAGGCGTCGATTGGAAATTACGCGCGGATTCCGCTTACCCGCCGGGTTAAAGATCGCAGACTTCCGGAAGTTTCCACCGTGGATTTGAGGATTCGCGATCAATTTTCAAACGGCGCGATTGGCCGAAAACTTCATATGGCGATGGAACAGTGTCTTCGGGAGAAACATCAGACGATCCTTTTTCTTAATCGTCGCGGTTTTTCCACGCATATTCAATGTCCCGCCTGCGGAGCGGTTCTTTCTTGTCCGCACTGTGAAATTTCTCTTACTCATCATCGAACGACGGGAGAGGCCGTTTGTCATTATTGCGATTATCATTTAC
The DNA here is from genome assembly GCA_964635645.1 of uncultured Planctomycetaceae bacterium. Taxonomy (GTDB): domain Bacteria; phylum Planctomycetota; class Planctomycetia; order Pirellulales; family Thermoguttaceae; genus RGIG3701. The sequence continues at coordinate 1,585 of CAZWOV010000407.1, forward strand.
CGGCGCCAACGAATTGTCCGCAATGCGGAAGTTCCCAAATTCGTTATTCCGGTATGGGAACCCAGAAGCTTGAACTTGAAATTCGAACGCGTTTTCCGAAAGCGCGCGTTTTACGTATGGACGCCGATTCGATGCAGGCCAGAGGCGCGCATGAAAAAGCTTTTTCTCAATTTCGGGCGGGGGAGGCGGATATTCTTCTTGGAACTCAAATGATTGCGAAGGGGCTGGATTTTCCAAATGTGACGCTTGTTGGAGTCGTCAATGCGGACACGGCGCTTCACCTCCCTGATTTTAGAGCGGAAGAGCGAACGTTTCATCTCATTACCCAAGTTGCCGGACGTACCGGACGCGGAGACGCCGGAGGTACGGTTCTTGTGCAGTCGTTTCAGCCGGAAAACGCGGCGATTCAATTCGCCTGTCGACATGATTATTTCGGATTTGCCGAGTATGCGCTTCCTTTGCGGAAAGCTCTGAAATATCCGCCGTATGGCGAACTGGCAAGAATTATCGTGCGCGGAACGGATGAAGGAAAGGCCAGGGCGGCGGCGGATTTGATTGCGTTGCGTATTCGGCAGGAAATGCAGTCGGTTAACGTTAAGGATGGACGCGTGTTGGGACCCGCGCCGTGTCCCGTCGTTAAATTGCGCGATTTTTACCGCTTTCACATTCAGGCCCACGCGGCAGAACGGTCTGCGTTGACCGAAGTTTTAAATCGGACAAGGTATGAATTAAAGATTGATTCGGATATTCAGTGGATTATCGATCTGGATCCGCTTGCTATGCTTTAATACGGAGAAATTTCTGGAAAGACGTGAATCGTTTCTCAATGCGTTTCGATTTGCAAAACAAAAGCGACGGGATTCCGCCGCTTTTGTTTTTAAGTTCTCATTTAGGGATACCCATTTGGGATTCAGACGGATTTAGTCCATCAGAAATTCAAAATGGTACTCATTCGCCTTCATCTTAAATTCTTCCAACGGGTGAGCTCCCCAGGAATCATTGCCGCCAACCCCCGTCTGGAGATAGTCGATATTCACAAACGTTTCCGCATGTCTGGTTGCCTGGAACTCATGCTTGAAATTCTGGAGATCGTCCACAGAATAGTGAAGCGCGTTAAAGGAGAACCAGGGCTGGCCCTCGAAACCTTTTTGGCCGAAAACACGGAACGAAACCGGTCCAGTCATTTTCAGCATGTAGGTATCGATATGGTTGCCGGTTTCCTGCGGTTCCGAGTAGGGGAAATGATTTGCCGTGACGGAAGAAGCCCAGTGTCCAAAGAGTTCGCCGTTTTTGCGGTCAAAATAGGTTTCGTT
>CAZWOV010000408.1:0-2885 GCA_964635645.1 uncultured Planctomycetaceae bacterium
TCAGGATGAGGCTTGTGGCACCGATGACGGCCGCGGCCAGAAGCGCGATGACGAGTTCCTCAAGCGTTTTCGTCTGACCAACGATAACTCGCGAAACCTGCTCCATAAGACGGGAATAGACTGAATGAATTTTCTCAATTGACTCCATGTCGTTCATAAGACGGAACTCCCTGTCGCGATTTTTTCAAAACGCCCTCAAACAGCGTTAAGTATATCTCAAAAAACGCGGAATGTCAAGCGGATATCCCGCAAAACGCAAAAGATCCCGGAGAAATTACTTCCGGGATCTTTCGTCGTATCGGTATTTTCAACCCTGCGCCCGGGCCTGCTCTTTTGAACTCATCGTCCTCGAAATATCGGCAACAAGCGTTTCAATCAGTTCTTCGTTAAAGAACTGCATTACGACAACATGCGCAAGTTTGCCGAAAAGAGGATCCTCTCCGCAAGCCATGGCGTACTTATGAACAATTTCCGGCGCGGGACGCTCCATGCATACCGTCGTGGAATACGGATTCACCCAGGTTTTCACGCCAATATCGTTCAAACGTTTCTCAAGCAATTTCGTCATCTTCAACACATGCGCCGCTTCACGGCGGAATCCCTCTTCGCCGGTTACGGCGATCCGCCAGTAAAGTTTAAGAGCGTCAAAGCCGCTGCGCGAACAGCTGATCGTCGGAATTACTCCGTTCAGATACGGCACGCTGTACGAATGAAGATGCGACGGAATTTCTTTTCGGCAGATAAAAATTCCAAGCGGTTCGTTCATGGAAAGGAATTTATGTCCGGAAACAGCCAGAGAATCGAAACCGCGCAATTTCTGATTCAGAATATTCCGAAACTTTTCATCGTCAACCCACGGAAGATAACCGCCGAAAAGCGCGGCGTCCAAATGACGGTAAACGACCGGCGGACGAACTTCGTTCAGAACGTTTTCAATCGCTTCCTGATCGTCAATCGCCCCCTTAAACGTTCCGCCGATCGCAATAACGACCAGAGCGGGCCGTTCAGGATCCAATTTTCGGCGAAAATCCTCCGCGTCCATCTGTCCCATCGGGTGCGCGTCGATCATGCGCGTCTCTATCTGCAAAATGTCTCCCAGCTTACGAACGGAAAAGTGCGCCTCGGAGGAAACGTAAAGAACGGGTTTTCCTTTTTCCGGAGAAAGCTCCATTGACCGCGCCGCGTCTTCAAGAAACTTACGTCCGTAATAAACGCCGTGCATATTGCCGTCGGTTCCGCCATTGGTCAGGACTCCCCAGAAATCGTCTTCCGGAAAACCAAAACTTTTTGCAAGAAAACCAAGACGGCGCCGCTCAAATTCATCCGATTCCAACATATCCCATTCCGTTTTAAACGGGTTGCCCACGTTAATCAACGTTACGCCGCAGAGTTTCGTTTCAACCAGCCACTGGTAAAATCCCTGAAGATTCACCTCCTGATCGAAAGGGTAGCCCATCTGGCGAAACTCGCGTTCCACAATCCGTTCGGCATACTGATTCAATTCGGCAAGAACTTCCTTCGGCGGTAACGTATTGGCAAAAACAGATTTCATTTTTTCTCCTTCATTCTCAAATGCTCCCGGAAACGCTCCGGACTCCTCCCAAAACTGTTTATTATACCACATTTTCAAATCAGTTCACCCCCCCCCCGGCTAAAAATTATGCTTTTTTTCCAGTTTCGCGCAATCCTTTCCCCGCTCTCCGCACTCAACTCTCCGTCCTCAACTATCAACTATCAACTATCAACTATCAACTATCAACTATCAACTCCCCCTTCCCTCCCCCTTTTCTTTTTGGGAAAAATACAGTATATTAATTGGGATTTTGTTTTATCCACAGCGGGAAAACTCCCGTCCGTCTTTAACATAAGGATCCTTCCATGAAAAAAATCTTACTTACTCTTGGCATTTTCTGCGCTCTGACTTCCGCAGTATTTGCCGAACGCGTACTGGTAGTCGGCGACAGCATTACCGCCCAGTCCAATCAGGATTGGGGTTACGCGCCGATTGTCCGCAAAGCGCTGAACGAAGCCGGAGATCAGGACGTTCAGTTCGTACCGCTCGGTTGGAGCGGGCAGACGGTTTCCGGTTGGCGGCATGTCGTAGAGCGTTCCTTCACCGACGAATCGATTCACGGCGACCGGCCCGATATTCTTTTCAAACGCGAATTTGATCTGGGCGCGGATACGATCATCGTCTTTTTGGGAATGAACGACGTTCTTTGTCCCTACGTCGTACCCGACGGCGAGGGCTACGCCAAATGGAAAGCCGATTACTGCGCGTTGATCGATCTGCTCCGTTCCCGCGACGCGGGAACGGAGCAGATCGATTACTGCGCGTTGATCGATCTGCTCCGTTCCCGCGTCGCGGTAAAACGTATTCTGATTTGCCCTCCGACGATGCTTACCGAAAATCCATACGTCGTGAAAAATCTCATTATGGACAAAATGGGAGAGATCATGGCGGACGTCGCGAAAGAAAAAAACTGCGAACTTCTTGATCTCCGCGCCGAATTCAAACGATTTTTCATGAGCGTCCGCTCGCAAAATCAGGATTTCCACTTCACTCCCGACTGCGTTCACCCCGGAAACGCCGGTCACCTCGTTATGGCCTGGACTTTCCTGAACGGAATCGGACGAAAAAAAGCCGCGGAAAAAGTCTACGCTTCCATGCCGGACTGGCTTACGGATTTCGATTCGCCGGGATTCAGCCTGTTTGTTCTGAACAGCTCCGAACCGGGAAAAATGTTCCTCCGAGGATTCGTACGGAATATTGAGAAAAATTCGTTGAAAGTAAACTGCCCGAACGGATGGGAAGCGGAAGAAATCCGCGATTTACCCGGAGATGAATTTGAAATTTGTCTGCGCGGACATTCCTCAAAACTCAC
>CAZWOV010000409.1:0-2883 GCA_964635645.1 uncultured Planctomycetaceae bacterium
AATGACGTCTTCGGAAGGTTCTTCGGTAAGCATCGTCTGAATCTCAGGCGCGTATTTTTTGATGCGGTTCATGCCGTTTTTGACGAATTCGTAGTCTTTAACGTCCGGTTCGTCAAACCAGTAAACGTATGCTTTTTTAATCCACCCTTTTTCCTTCAGATGCGCTTCAAGCTGACGGACGCAGGAAGAGAACATTGCCTGGTACTCGACCGTATTTTCGCCAAATCCCATGAGACTCGGTTCCGTTCTGGAATGGAAAGTGCCGCCGCCCATGCCGGGGACGTAGAGGCTGAAGTTGGTGAAACGATATTCGCTGATTGCTCGTTCGATCGCCTGGTCAAAACGGGTAAAGTCTATGACGCAATGGGAATTTTCGGGTTTTTCCTTATCCACAATCCATTCGTAACGGATTCCATCCATTGTTTCCGGATGATACGGTGAAATGCGGTATTGAGCAAGAAATTTAAGATAGATATCGTCGAGCTTTCGCCGGTCTTCCTCCGTACGCGCTCCATGGTAGCGATATGTCGTGCCGGGAACGTATCCGTAGGCGGTTTCCGAATGATTTACGCGCGGAATGTCAAAATTCCAGACGTGAAGTTTGAGCGGAACGGAAATTTTTTCAGCGTTTTCGGCGTTCCCGCCCGCTTTTTTGAGCGTCAGCGTCACGGTCGAAAGATAATTGCCTCCGGGAATACCTTCCGGAACGTAAATGGTGATCCAGATCGGCGCGTTTTCGTCGGCCTTCAGCGTTTTGGGGAAGACGAACGGCGGGAGCGCGTCGGGATAGAATTCGCGTACGCCGGTTCGGTCCGTTGGATTTTCAATGAAATGAAAATAGACGTCGCGGGCGGTAACGTTTTCCGGCGCTATTTCCTGCCCGTCCGCGTTTTTCAGCGGTGAAAAGGAAATGCTTTCAAGCGTCGTTTCTTCTTTGGGATTTAAGACCAGCTGGCACGATTCCCAGTCGTTCCGCGCCGCGGAAAGATTCAGGGCTTTAGCTTCTTTTGTGGGAACCGCGCGTTTCTGGTTGATCTTCCACGTCGCGGGACACTGCCACAACGCGATGTTTTCGGAAGCGGAAGGGAAAACCTTGCCGAAGTCTTCGCGATAAAAATCGGCGACGTAGTATTGACAGCGAACCAGAGCGGATTTGGAAATTCCGGCGTCGTCCTTCCACGTTATTTCTTTCTCAAACGTTTGCTCTCCCGGAACGTTTTTGGGTAATTCTTCCATTTTTGGAAGCTTTTCTCGGAAATTTTCGTCGCCGCGGACGAGTTCCCAGAAACAGGTTGCGCCGCGCAAACCGGCTTTTTCGGTGCCAATCGGCGTGTTTTCAGTTGATTGGACCGTGGTTTTTCTCGGCATGAGCGGAGCGTTGAAGGCGAATCCGTAGAGTTGGCAATTCGTATTTTCCATTCCGGTGAAACGGACCCAGATCGTTTTCTGCGCGTTGAATTCATCGGGAAGGTTAAGTTCTTTGGAGCCAAGTCCTTCGAGGAAACCGAGTTCCGTCCAGTCCCGTCCATTTTTTGAAGCGAAGGCTTTCAAACCGCCGCTTAAATAGTATCCGATATTGAAGGAGAGTTTGGGACTGAAAAATTTCGGTTCGGGACAATTGGGAACGTTAAGATTCAAGCCGGTCAGATCGAAACGATAGACGACGGAAGAATTGGTTCCCAGATTCCAGCGCGTCGTGTTGAACCAGCAGTTGCTTTCGACAAAGGCGCGGCTGAAATTTCCCTGCGATCCTCCCAGAGCAGACTGGAATTGATACTCGGGACCGTTTTCATCCAGGACGACGGTTTCGTCGGCTCCTAATCCCGTCTCTGCGTAAGTCGGCGTAAGATAGAGAAGTTCGACTTCCGCAAATTGAAGCGTACCGTTGATCATCCACTGTCCCAGACGAATTGAAGATTTTTCCGTTTGCGTCGGGACGGGTGAAACGAGGGCTTTGGTTTCCCATTGCGTCGTGACGGGAATGTCGAAATTGGCAAAGCGAAAACCAGTCATGCCGCCGCCGGAACCGGCCGTACGGCGGACTTTGAAGCGAAGCATTGCCGTTCGTCCCGGAAGAACGGGAACGTCGGAAAGTTCCCAGACGCTGGAGATTTTTCCGTTTCCGGAAATTTCAAGAACAGCTCCGGAAACGCCGTCGGCGCCGTCTTTGAGGAGGCGTCCTTCGCCTGCGTTCAGTTTCCAGGCCGGATTGGAAAGGTCAAACTGGACCGCGTCGGCATTTTGCGCCAAAGCGGATGCGGAAACAAAGAGCGTCGCCGCCAAAAGCGGAATCAACGCCAAAATAGGAAAGAATTTAATCTTCATATTTATTTGTCCTTTAAATCTGTTTTTTTATGGATAAACGGGAATTTTGCGGAATGCGAAAAGCGCGTTTGCGAATTTTTTACGTTCGATAACGAATACGGATTGACGATGAGAAAATTTTCAGGCGTTCTTTTGGGTTCCGGTATTTCCGTTTGTGATTTACAGGGTAAATTTCCATTGAGGATTTCGCCGTCCGCCGTTTCGTTTATCGAAATTTTTCGATAAGCGAAACGGCGGACGATTTTATTTTTGGGAATAAACTTCCGGTCGGCTTTCGTAAAGGTAAAGCTGATGCGCGTCGCCCAGCGCGGGACCGACGGAGAGCCAGAAAACGCGTTTTCGTTCGGCAAGATCCAATTCGCAGAAGGCGAAACCATTCTTTTCGGTAGTTTGGGCCAACCACGTTCCGTCTCTGTCCACGATCGCGGACGGAAGTTTGTTCTGTTGCGTGACCGCTACAAGCGGGATGGCCGAATCGATTGCGCGGGCGGACCAGATCGTTTTCATATGCGATTCAACGCCGTCGCCTGCGAGTGGAAAAAGAAGTATTTCGGCTCC
>CAZWOV010000410.1:0-2880 GCA_964635645.1 uncultured Planctomycetaceae bacterium
CGTCGTGATGGCCTCCGACGGTTACCCTGGAAAATCCACTTACGGTTTTCCGATTTCCGGACTTGACGAAGTGGCCAAAATGCCCGACGTCAAGGTCTTCCATAGCGGAACTCAGGTCAACGATAAGGGCGAAGTCGTCAACGCCGGCGGGCGCGTGCTCACCGTTACCGCCTTTGGCGAAAGTATTGCTCTGGCCAAGAAAAACGCCTATGAAGCGGTGCGTAAGATTCGTTGGGAACGCGCCTGGTGCCGACACGACATCGCGGATAAAGCTATCACGCTGGAAATCCAGAACAATTAAAAAACAGAACCGACGCGGGATACGGCCGATTTCCGCGCGTTTCCGATTTTCAGACGTTTCCGATTCGGTTTGTTCCGGAGGTAAAAAACAAAAGAGGGTGAAAATATTCGCCCTCTTTTTTACTAAATACTCTTGAAAGTCTTTCTCTCAAAAGCCGTTTTTCAAATCCAATATGCCGCCGAAAATTTAAACAGATTTGTCGTCGACCGACAATGCAGAAAGCTCCAACAGCCTGGGAGCAATCCGGCTATTCGCTGAAATACCAAGTTCTTTCCAGTTTTCAAAGCTCTTAACGAGGTTCCCTCTGCCGACGGTAAATCTGGAAAGCGCCGAATTAAACGACCGGACGGATTGATTGAGATGTTGACCGAGTTCTTCCAGATCGTCCGTAACGCCGGCAAATTTTTTATAGATTTTATTTGCCGTATCAATAATCGCCTGAACGTTTTCCGCCTGTTTCCGACTTTGCCAAAGCTGACGGATCAGATTCAGGGCAAGCATCAGATTCGTTGGATTCAGAATGACGATATTCCGACGATACGCCTCCATGACGAGCTGAGGAGCGTTTTCCACGGCCAAAAGGTAACCGCCCTCATTCGGAATAAACATCATGACGTATCCAAACGAATTTTTAATCTTCTGCGCGTAATTCTTTTCCGATAATTCCTGAACGTGCTTCTGGACCGACTGGATATGTTTTTTCAGATGAAGTTCTTTCTGTTTTTCGTCGTCTGTCTGCATAAAATTCAGGTAATGCGTAATCGATACTTTGGAGTCAATCAGAATAAATCCTTCTTCACCTTCTCCGTCCGGATTCGGAATACGCACTTTAATATCGGGAATAAGGCGCTTTCCCGACTCGTCGCACTCCGCCGCCTGCGCGTAATAATCTCTACCGGGAGTCATCCCCGAAGCGTCCAAAATATTTTGAAGAACCGTTTCACCCCAATTTCCCTGTTTTTTCGGATCCGCTTTCAACGCCTGGGTCAATTTTTCGGCGTTTGCTCCTATCTGCTGAGTTTGAAGCATAAGATTCTTAATCGACGTTTCAACCGCCGTACGCAATTCCGTCTGTTTGGAGTTATTCTTCTCAAAAGCCTCGCTGAAATCTTTGATTTTTTCACGAAGCGGCTTCAAAAGCTCCTCGACGCTTGCTTTATTAACCGACTCGATCTTTGTTTTCTGGATCTCGATCTGTTGATTTGACAGATTTTCAAATTCCAGACGCTGCGCCTCCGTTTTTTCCTGCCATTGCCGTTCCATCGCGCCTCTGGCTTCCTGAAACTGTTTCAACAATGTTGCCTTTTCATCCTCAAACTGTTTTCGCAACTGCTCAATAAGCTCGTTTTGATTTTCCTTCGCCGCTCGATACCGTGTCTCCGCGGCCGCCGCGCGTTGTTCCGCCCCGGCAAGTTTTTCACGCGTTGACATTTCGGATTCTGAAAGCCGTTTCTGAAACGCGGCTTCCATTTTATTTTTAGAGAGCTGAAAATAGAAAAACAGGACCCCGGCGCCAAATGCAAAACCCCTTCCAACTCCCGCCAAAAAATAACTCAAAATACTCATATCTCACGCTACTTTTTTACTGCAAACGCTCAAATATCAACGAAAAAAACTCTGATTTCCAACCGTTTTTCTGAAAAAACGGTCCGCTTGCCGGATTCCGCCTCAAAAATTCCGTTAAATACAGTAATCCCACCCCTGAAAGTCCGTTCCAAGATCCTTCTGGCGCGCAATAATCCGGTCAATCGTCACTTTTGCGAGAGCATCGCGCAAAACGGCGCTAATTCCCTCCCACATTTCCCGCGCGGCGCAAACCGGTCCCCGTAAACACGAAAAGTCTTTTCGCGGTTCCACGCACTCCACAATCCCAATAGGACCTTCCATTACTTCTACCACCTCAAGAACTGTGATTTCAGAAGGCTCTTTCGCCAGACGATATCCTCCTTTAGCTCCGCGAACCGATACGACAAGATTGGCCTGCCGAAGCTCAATGATCAGACGACTGAGATATTTTTCGGAAATTCCCTGCGACTCTGCAATATCCCGAAGTAACCGCGGTCGTTCAACATCTGCGTTCAATGCCAGATCAAGCAGGATACGTAAACCGTATCGGCCTTTAGTAGAGATTTTCATGAAAAGGAATCCCTCCTGAATTTTAAGTAAGAAATCTGGTAAAATTTCAAACAAGCCCCTGAATCGTTCAAAATTTGAAATCTGTCGGTCCGGCTCCGAAAAGCATTGAAGACAGTCTTTCACTGAAATTTTTATTTTATCGAAACGCACAAAAATTTCAACACTGACAAAAGAGAATTTCTATAAAAAAAGGAAAATATTTTAACATTTGGCTTTTAATAACTAATTGACCTTTTATTCAGGCGCCAAATCGTAAAAATTTCGTTTTTTTTATATTTTTTTCAAGAAATTTCGGTAAAACTTAAATTTACCACTGGAATTTCAAGATAAAATCTGATATATTAAATATAATGGAAAAAAAGAGAAATAGGCCTGTTTTCCAAAGAAGGCTTGCCATATTCAAAGATCCGGCGATTCATCGATTCACGTGAATGTCAGGTGAA
>CAZWOV010000411.1:0-2878 GCA_964635645.1 uncultured Planctomycetaceae bacterium
AACGGAGACATTTTCACAGGATTGGGCATCGAAAACCCCCTTAAAATCTGATTTAAAAAACAAACGGTTACGGAACAAACGGCTCCGAATTACCTGGACACGTAAATAAATTTTATTTTAACAGATTTTAATTTTTTGTAAACCGGGGAAGAGATTTCAGAAAAGATTAAACGGCGGAAAATTCAGAAAAAAGAGCGCGGAACCCTCTCTCGAACGTTGAAAACAAAAAAACGGCGGCGACGTCCCGCGCGTTTGCGGGCGCCGCCGTCGGCTCGGAAACTCCGGGCGTTCGGAATGGGAACCGAAAAACCCCAGACTCTCAAAATCGCCCGCCGATTGGCGTCGGGCAGGCTTTGGCTTCGTCAATTATCTTAAACGCCTTCTTCCGGTATTCTTCCGGGAAGCGATACCGATCCATTAAATCCTGAAGCTCTTTCATATCTTTTTCACTGTACGAAGTGTGCGCATACAGATAAGCCGCTACTTCTCCAAACCCAATAGACCTCTGATGCATATCGCTTTTCATATCGTTCAGTAAGTGAAGGCGATAACTAACCCTGTTTCTGGCGATCTCAACTTCACGAACGTGCAAATCTCCCTTAAAATTCCGCAATTCCTCTTCCAATTCGGGAATTAAATCCAGTTTGGGCCGGCATTGTTCCAGAATTTCAAGATAACGTTCCAGATATTTCTTTCGATCCTTTAAAAACTTTTTATAATACTTAGGGTATTCCCAGGCTCTTCTGGCAATTTCCTCGATATCCAAAATCGGACGCTCCCAGTTTGTAATCCGAAGAGGCCTTTCCCATATCCTCCATTCCAGATACGGCTTCGCGTATTCGATAACCTCCCTGTCGCTTTTATAGTTTGGATTCATATAATAGTAAATATTCATGGCGGCGTCCGACAGTATTTCCATCCGATCGCCGCGGTCCCCGTAATGCTCTTCCATTTCCCTGAAGATTTTCAGAAGTTCCTTACACAGAATTTTATGCTCGCCGGACTTCTTTCTCTTATGAACCACGTCGTCGGTCGGCAGCGTATAGCTCGTCTCCGGCATTTCCGTTTCGCCTTCGGGCAATTCGCTCTCATCTTGAATCTTTCGATTGACATTCCTGATTCGATTTTTAAAACCGCGGTATATTTCCATACGGGATTCCTCCTCCTCTCTTTCCCGTATTGCTTTTTCACACTCCTTATTGAACCGCTCGACGTCGTCGGGGGAACGAGGCCCGCCGTTGTACAGGACAAATACCTTCGGCTCCTCTTCGCCTTCAGCCGCAATCAACGCCGTTTCCAGACAAATCAACAGCAAAACCGGCAATAAAAGTTTCATATTCATCCTGTTCCCTCCTATTCGCTGAAAGTATATTCGTTTTCTCTGGAAATTCCAAGTTTCGCCTCCCGGCGCTTCACCGACGGCGAATCGGCGTCTTTATCCAGAGTAAACGTCTGTTTCAAAAAGCAAAGACGATTTTATTCCCGCCGCTCCATAAAAAATGAGGAACATACAGACAAATATTTTTTTCATTTTTCACCTTCAAATTCTTTTATCGCTCTCATGGCGGATTTTCGAAGATATCCTTCAGGGAAATCCGACAAAATTTTCTTCATACACATAAGTCCTTCCGGTATATCCGCAGGATCGGGCGGAGTCTCGCTCAACGTGTACAGCAGCGTACAGCCGTGCAAAAACCAGGCCTCTTCGCAATATGGGGATTTTTTATAGTTTTTTTCTATAAACCTGCACAATTTTACCGTATCCTGAAGTTTTTCCCTGTAGCGGCATTGATTCGCATATATATACAGCGCTCTGGGAGCAATCGGTTGTTTTTGTAAGCCTTGGTCCGTCAGGAAAAAATGCAGTATTTTTGCGGCTTTCTCTTCATATTCTTCTCGATCGCTTGCGACCGAATCCGCCCAGAGCGCCCAGGCGCATGCAAAACGCAGGTAAGCTTCCTGCCCTTTATCGTATTTTCCGTACTCCCCATTCAGGAACCGTTCCGTTATCTTCCACGCTTTGTCAAATTTTTCCACCGTCGAGTAAAAGTCCGCGAGAAGTATGATAAAACGCTGGCGCCCCTTAAAAGGCTTCAAATCTTCTTCCGTCGCGCGGCGGAATCGGCCCTGTTCGCAGTAAAACTCAAGCCGGTCGAACATGTTCGGTTCGCCCTGCTGCAGCGATTCTCTGACTTTGTCGTCCGATTCTTTCATTTTCACAAAATGAACCGTTGCCGATTTCATATCGCCGCGTACAAAATCCAGAAATCCCAGAAATCGTTCCGTCTCCGCTTTCAGTTGATCAAGATACCAGACGCAGGTTAAACGATTTACCAAATCTCCCGCCTTCGGCCTGGTATCCAGTAAATTTCCCCATTCGTCGCGATGAAACGTCGTATCCGACGGACGGGAAACGTCCGCCGAAGCGTCTGGAACCTGAAATTTTTCCAGCGTTTTCGAAAGTTTTTGCGTTTTTTCAATCCATTCCCTTGTTCTGTTCAGCCATTTCCCGCCAATTTCCGGCTCGAAAAATACAGTCAAATAGCATAACCCTATTTCCAGCGTAACTTCGCCCCGATAAAGACCGTCGGGATCTTCGGAAATGAAAGATTCGGCCTCCGTCTCCGCCTGTTTCAAAGCGGAAAGGCCTGTTGGAAGCGCGGCGGCAAACGCAATGAACCGCGTCAACTCGTCGATTTCTTTCTGATATTTTTCGGCGTCGGATTCTTTCCCGAATTTTTTGGCCAGCAAAAATTTATTGCGTACTTCTGAAAGCTTCCGCCGTTTCTTTGTTAGAAATTCGGGAATCTTTTCAAAGTTTGGCGAATCGGCAAGTTTCGTCAAAAGTATGATTCGGGCGCTGCTGGAAGCCTCGGCG
>CAZWOV010000412.1:0-2877 GCA_964635645.1 uncultured Planctomycetaceae bacterium
AAATCGTCCGCATAGATGAAGTCGTTGCCGGTGTTGTAGGGCGGATCGATGTAGATCATTTTGACCTTGCCAAGGTAACTTTCCTGAAGGAGTTTGAGGACTTCGAGATTATCGCCCTCGATATAGAGATTTTCGGTTGAGTCCCAGTTTTTGCTCTCTTCGGGGCAGGGGCGCAGGGTTTTCCGAATGGGTTTATTCGCCTCGACAATGGCGGCCTTTTTGCCGACCCACGTAAATTCGTACGCCTCGTCGCCGTCTGCGACGTCGTCGGAGAGCATTTGCTTGAGCAGTTCAAAGTTAATTGCCTTCTTGCAGACCTTATGCTCCGCAGTGCTACGCTCTTTATCCAGCGTCTCCGTTGCGCAGTTGGGAAACAGCGCCGCGATTTTCTCAATGTTCTTCGCCGTCATATCCGGCGATTCAAATTTCATTTTATCCATTTATAACTTCTCCTTTTCTTTTCTCAACTTTTTAAGTTCCGTATTCATTTCCATCTGCCGGTTGAGCTGTTTTTCCCGGCGGATTTTGTTTTCCAGGACGGCGATCTGCTTTTCCAGCAGCATTTTCTTTTCGTTGCGCTCCACGGACTGTTTCAGGGTTTCGCCCGTGTCGGCTTGCAGCGTATCGCCGGCGATCTGACGGACAAGGCTTTCGTAGACGGCGTCCATGTCCAGTCCGTTAAGGTTAAAATGCAATTCGTTTTCCGGCGTCCAGCCGGTATGATAGTAGCGGGCGACCTTGAACGCCTTGTTTCCGGCGGTGGATTCCTTGTAGCCGACCCACGCCTGAGCCTTGCCGCCGCAGGTCAGGAAGAAGAGGATGTGATAAGGGATTTGAGCGTCAATCTGTTTCAGAACCGTTTCGTCGAGCCGCGGTTGATTCAGCCGAATCTCGAAGACCTCGATTTCCGATACGTTTTCACCGGGCGCAATGTTGAGCGTCGCGGGGGCCAGCTTGTTTTTCCAGTAGATCGTTTTGATCTGTTCCGTAAATATTCGGCGCAACGCCGGAGAGACGTTGAGATTTTCATAAAATTTCTGTTTTGGGATTCTCCTGTTGAAATCCGTAGACGCGGGAAAACCAGGCATGCCGTCACCTTTCCCCAAAATAATTATCAAGTTTTTCTCTGCAAATCTTTATTACTTCGTCAATATCGTCTACGCTAAGTTCATCGTAGATTCCCGGAGCGAGCGAAAAAATCCGGGCGTTCTGATCGTAAGTGAAGAATTGGCTGCCGCAGAGCGCGGCGACCGGGTTCTTAATTAAGTTGTTTTCCATGTCCTTTTGAGTTGCGTCAAGATTGGAATATACGCATCGGCCGCATTCGATCGGAAGTCCGTTGTTCATTCGGTCGCGATAATAATTTTTAAAGAAATCCGCGGCTTCGTCTATTGAAATCTGTCCGCCGTTCTGAAGCGTCGCAATGATAAGCGTCGGTTTATAGGAACGTTGCATCCGCATTTTTTTAAAATACTGCATGAAATCATCCGAACCCTCGTTGGAAAGAATGCCGGGCGACTTTTGGGATTTAGCGGCGATTTGTTTTCCAAGACTCTCGTAAAGCCGTTCAATCGATTTTTCGCCAAAATCAAACGAAAGCTCGCCGCTGTTCAGCCAACCGCTGCGGATATAGTTTTTAACGCAAACGTTATCGTCCTTCAGGCTCTTGTTGGCAACGAGGGCCTGATACCTGCCGTTAAAAGAGAGAACATGAAGAATGTAGTACGGAATCGCTCGATCAATTTTATGCAGAAACCTTTTATCAAAGGTTCTGTTATTGAGCTTTATTTCAAAAACTTCTATTTCATTGATCGTTCTGATATGTTTAAGAGCAAAATTTTGCTCGGATAGTTTATTGCGCCACCAAAGTTCGTTCACCTGTTTCGCATAAAGCGCACGACGCTCGTACTCGGGGATCGCCTTCCCAAATATCTTTTCATTTTCTATTTTGCGGTTTACTTCAGTTTCAACAGGAAGTTCGAGCATATGTTTACTCCTTCACAACCAAAAAACAAATCAGTTCAAAGTCGTCCAGTCCCGACACGGCGTTCAGCAGCGCGGAAGTGCCTCCGCTCTTGAAGAGGCTGTCAATATCGTTTTCTTCTTTGACTTCAATGATGGAATTGATCGCGTTGTTCAGCAATTCGGAAACCGCGCGCATATCTTTTCCGTCGTCGGTTTCGTCATTGAACCGTTTGCAAAGCTCCATGCACGGCTCGTTCTTGCCGCGGCACAGCAGTCTCATGGCGTCGAGGAGTTTCTTGGGGTTGAGATAATCGCAGACAATATCGCCGTTCTCGCCGATATATACCATGTAAAACGGATGAATACGGTTTCGATTGTCGATATTAATGTTGTCGTTGATGTTTCGCAGAACGAAAATCACGCCGGTCGGGGCTTCGTCCGCGCAACCGACGACGGCGTGCAGACCTTTAGGGGCGGTTTCAATATCTTCGTGCCGTTTCATATATTCCAGCAGGTCCAGCCGGAACTCGTTGAGTCCCAGGTCCATAATGGAAATTCCGCTTGTCATCTCCTCAATATCCACAACCTCCTTCTGCAGACGTTTGAGCTGCGCGCGTCGGTATTCCAGATCGCCTTTTTCGTCGGCGTTGATCAGGTCGTCGTCGCCGGTAGAAGTCATGACGGAAATCCGCATTTTTGTTTCAACGCGGCTTTTCAGGTTGATGTATTCGTCCAGATCCACATCCGGCCAGAAGTTTACGAGCTGGATACGTTCGTTTTTACTGCCGATACGGTCAATTCGTCCGAAACGCTGAATGATGCGGACGGGATTCCAGTGAATATCGTAATTGATCAGATAGTCGCAGTCCTGCAGATTCTGCCCTTCGGAAATGCAGTCGGTCGCAATCAGAA
>CAZWOV010000413.1:0-2858 GCA_964635645.1 uncultured Planctomycetaceae bacterium
CGGAAGGATTAGGAAGCGGTTCAACTTCCATTTTCCAGAAGGAGACGGCTTTCACGGCGTATCCGTGGTCGCGTAGCGTTCGACCGCAGCTTGCGGTAAGCAGCTTTCCGATGTAGGAGAGCGCCCAGTAATGAAAGGAGCCGTACGGTTCAAGGACCAGACCGATTGTTGCGCGGGGATTTTCCGGATTAAGCGACGGGTCGAAAAGACCGGAATAAACCGTCTGAGTTTCGAGCCTTCCTTCGCGCTTGCGAGCTTCTTCACGAACGAAGATTTCTCCAAGCATATCTTTGCTGAAAACTTCCTCGGAATTGGCGAATTTCCACGCGGTGAGCGTCATGTCGAGCAACGTTTTCACCTGGAACGAGGCGAGTTGAGCCATCGCGTTTTCATGCTCCTCCTTCGTGCCGAATCCTACGGCTTTTTCGACGTCGGCGGACAGCTCGGCCTGGTCGTAGCAGTCGAGGACCAGCGAGTAGACCGATTCCACAAAAGAAGCCGCCAGGAGCTTGGGTTCGTATTTTTCGAGGCTCTGGTCAATTTTTTGTCTGAGCGCGGGATCCGTTGAGAGATCCAGATTGTTTTTGACTCCGTAATCAATTCCCTTAAATCGTGAATAGGTGATGAACTGAAGAATCGGCGTGTGGTTCATGGCGCCCTGGTCGGCAATGGAATGACTCAGGACCGAAAGGTAAAAAGCGGCGTTTCGTGAATTCTTTTCATGGAACGCTTTGCGGAGCAACACGTAACACGCGGCGCGACCGGTGTGTCGGTGAAGCCAATCGCTGTGCGTGTAGCCGAATTCTTTCAAAATGGCTTCGTCTTCATCGCCCACGATATCTCCAGTCTGTTCCAGCGTTTTGTTCGGTAAATCCGGGTAGTGACAGTATTTGACGAACAGCTTCAGATCCTCGTCCGAAAAGAACGGCTTAATTTCGTCTGGCAGGTAGTCGCGCAGAAGAGTCGCGACGACGTCGTGACCAACTCCCCAGGCAACGGCTTTTTCCGTGGAAAAGAATGCGGCGCAGAGAAGCGTGAGGAAAAAGAACAGAGCGGCGACGTGAAATGGGCGCGCTTTGAAATGAATGATTTGCGGGCGATTTTTGAACATGGTTTTTCTCCTGATGGTTTTTCTTCTGTTTCACCATAAAATTGGCAGGAATGACGATTAGCAGGGAAGTTTTTTTATGATCTGAAATTTGTTTTGCAGACGCTTTTCAGATCTTCAAAAAAGTTTGGATAGGTCTTGGAGGTGCAGTCGGGATCCAGGATGGTAACGCCCGGTATTTTAAGACCGGCGACAGCGAAACTCATGGCCATTCGATGGTCGCGATATGTTTCAATTTTAACAGAAGACGGAATTTGATCTGCGGCGATAGATGAAATTGGATAAATAGTCATTCCGTCGTCAAATTCATCTACCCGAACGCCGAATTTTCGAAGTTCGGCGACTACGGCATGAATTCGATCCGTTTCTTTTACGCGCATATTTGCGACATTTCGGATGGTAGTTGGAGAATCGGCGAAAAGGGCGACGGCTGAAAGCGTTTGAGCCGTATCGCTGATGAAATGCATATCGACGTCGATTCCGTGAAGGGACAAATCTGGATTACGAGACGCCCGGATACCATTTGGCAAGTACTCAATACGGCATCCCATTTTCTCAAGACAATCACAAAATTTAACGTCTCCCTGGAGAGACTCTCGCGAGAGATTTCGAACGAAAACTTCTCCGCCTGCGACGGCGGCGGCGGCGAAAAAGTAGCTGGCGGCGGAAGCGTCGGGTTCGACGACGTATTTTCGACCGTAGTATTTCTGATTGGGCGGAATCCGAAAAACCTCGGAATGATTTTGGGATTCCATCTCGTAAATTTCGGCGCCGAAGGCTTTCATGACGGCAATAGTCATGTCAATATACGGTCTTGAGACCAAATCGCCGACGACGGAAATCGTCGTTTCGTTTTTTGCGTACGGCGCAGCCATGAGCAGACCGCTTAAAAACTGACTGGAAACGTTGCCGTGAATTTTGGCGGCGCCGCCTGAAATTCCATTGGCTGATAGAATTACCGGGGGACAATCGTTTCCCTGATCGCTTTTAATAGAAACGCCCAGTTGGCGTAAACCGTCGATCAGATCTCCGAGCGGGCGTTGGCGCATTCGTTCCACTCCATCCAGATGGAAAATACCTTTTGAATTAGCGCACATTGCCGTCAAAAAACGAATCGTAGTTCCGCTGTTTCCACAAAAAAGTTCGGTTGTTTCATTGTCGGGAATCTCAAAAGGACCGCCTGCTCCCTGAATACGGATTTCCGCATTTTCAGGGGAATGTTCAAGCGCGACGTTCATTTTTTGAAGTGAATTCATCATCATCAGCGTGTCTTCGCTGGCCAGAGCTCCGCTTAGGATAGATTCTCCTTTTGCGATAGCCGCAATAACGAGCGCACGGTTTGTGATGCTCTTTGAACCGGGAGGGGTGATTTCGGCAGAGATGGGAGAAACGGGAGAGATTGCGACGGAACGGGCGTTGGAATTCATTCTGGTTGCCTCATAACGAGATTTTGGTATTTCCTGAAAGAATTGAATCCTGATTCGGGGAACTCCAATTAATTATAGCTGATTTTGGAATGCGTGTCAAGTATTTAAAAAATAGAAAAAATTTTAAAAAGTAGAAAAATCTGAATTTTTTGGAAAGGAGATAAAAGAAATTGAATTGAATGAAATTGCCGCTCGTTGCAATTAAAACAGTTGATAAAATTGGAAAATCTGACTAAAATCTTACGAAAAATTTGGAATTTTTGGAGAAAAGACTTTGTTTCTCTTTACGTAGATTAGAAAATATGGTATAATTTGGTAGCTTG
>CAZWOV010000414.1:0-2854 GCA_964635645.1 uncultured Planctomycetaceae bacterium
AGCTTTTCCGCCGCGATGTTCTTTTTTATCCGGACAGTCGCACTCCGTCTGATCCTGCGGAAGATCAAAGCAGCCCGTAACTGGATTCTGTTTTGAAATAATCGTCTCCATATAAATACGCGCGGCGTTCAAAAAATAGGGATCATGCGTAAAACGATAAGAGTAGACGGCGTTTTTCAGGGACCATCCTGCAGATCGTTCAATGGAAAAATTAAACCGCGGAGTATATTTTTCCGCCTGATTCATTGCGGACGAGACCGCGGCGTCCCAAAGATAACGATCTCCCGTCAAACACGAAATATAGTATTCGCCCGGAAGAAAAGTATGTCCGCCCGAACCGTCGGATTCCCAGCGGAACATACTGTATTTCATGTTGCCGAGAAGCGGCTGAACGCGGGGATCGTCTTCTGAAAAGAAATAATTAACATGTCCGTAGCAGTGAGTATACTGCCTTTCACGTTCGTTAGGATTCCATGGCCAGGCTTTTCTGTCAACCGTAGCGTAATGGCGGGCAATCTCAATCCCACGTTTGAGATATTCGAGATTCCCACTCCGCGCAAAGTGAAGCGCACAGACGTACGGAAGATCGTATTCGCTGTTTCCCCAATTATGTTTACGTTCGCCGTACCAGTCGCCAAAATTCATCCAACCGTATTCCCGACGGATTTGACGGCCTTCTTCCAGTTGAACGAAGCTCTTGCGGACGGCATTCTCGTAATCGTCCCATTTTCCTTCGCATACCGGATTAACCGGCGGAAATACGCCGACCGAGCAGTAGTATTCCGGCTCCGCGGCGGCAAAAAGCGGTTCCTGAAGCCATTCGGATTTTACTTCGCGTCCCGGTTTGACAACCCAGAAATCATGCCGAATCTCCATTCCGCGTTTAAATTGGTAACAGTTATTTTTTAACCAGTAGTAGTGAAGAGTAAGTTCCTCCGGCGTATTGCAGTTTTCCGGCGCGTATCCTTCCGGAAGTTCCGGTAAAATCTGGAACGCGACGGTATTTTCGGCGCAAGACATTCCTTTCGGCCAAAGCTGCCAGAAATCGCGCATCCAGTACGTTCCATCCGGTGCGCTGATCAGGCCGTCCCAGCGTTCAACCGTCGATTTTTCTGTTCCAACCATGATTTCCGCATGATCGACAACGTCCTGAACGACGGAGACGCCCGGAGAATTCTTCCCTCCTGGAATCGTAACTTCGGCGCTGCGGACAAGCGTCATCGGCTCCTGAAATTCACGATTGGCCAGAGTAGAGCGGATACGGATGAAATCATTTCCGAAAAACGTAATTTCATAACCGGTAAGAAAATCTCTAACGCCTTCGTCCGGCGTAAAATCATTCGCGCTTCGGAGTACGGCGGCCTCACTCCCCTGAACTGCCAATTCAAAGTTCTGCGGATTGTATCTTGTTTCCGAACCGTCTTCAAATTTAACGCAGGATTGAAGCGACCGGGCAAATTTCAGCATCTCGTCTTCCGTAAGCGGCGAAACGCCGGGAATCGATTTAAAATCCGGCGAAGTCTCAAGCGTAAACGTCGCGGGCTTTTCCGTTTTAGGACGAGTTGACGCCCGAAAAGTGCAGACAAGCCATTTCACGCTACCGTCTTCCCACGTGGCAAAAGTCTCGAATTGGGCGGGAACGACGGCGCCGTTTTCATCCTTGAGCTGAACGTTTTCAGCATTGGCCAATACCCCTTTCGGAAAAGGAACGCCCGACGCGACCGGCCAATCGACGCGCGGAAAATCCGTCGGTTCCGCCACGGTTAATTTCACCGACGTCTTTTGCGTTTTGCTTATCGAGGGGAGAAGTCCCGCCTCAAAATCGAATTTTTGAGAAACCGTTTTCCCGGAACGGTTGACCTTTATGGAAACCGCGGCCGAGTATTTCTTTCCCTTTTCCAAACCGGGAATAACGACGCGGTGATTCCGCATTCCGTCGCGTTCCTCTTCATATTCCACGCCGTCCACCGCGACAGTTCCCCGAGGCGACGGAACGTCGGTAATCCACGAAATCTGCGTTTCTCCCGTAGGAAGCGTAAACGCGGCGACATGAGACGTCTGCGGAAACTTTTCCGCCGAAACAAACCGGATGTAGTCGTAATACGCCCAACCGGGACTATCCGGCGAAGCGTATCGATCGTCAACCCAAACCTCGAACGTCCCGTCCTGAATATCGAAAATACCAAAAGTATTTTCGCCGTAATGTTCAAACTTGAACCAATTTTTTCCGTCCATGGAATAAGCAAGCGGACGATTGCTCCCACTGACGAAAACCTGATAGAGTCCGTTCGGAATCCCCGTAATTTTCGTATGAAGGGGCGGAGCGCCGTCTTCCGGAGCGGCGCGATCCTCCGTCCTGTTCAGAACTGGAGTCGTAATCGACGCGCCGCGCGACCGTTTATTGACGACGTCCTCCTCTTTCGTCCAAATCTGCCAGAGATTCGGCGAATGTTTATCAATCTGCCACGCCTTCGGCTCCGTCCAATCCTCAACTTCAAAAACCAGACCTTCCAGTCTATCCGTCTTTCCTTCGGCGGAAAGAAACTGGGGCAAGCACAGGCTGAAAGCCCCAAACAATAAAAAAAATAAAAATCTTTTCATTTATCGCACCTTTTAATAAAACAAACGGCAGGAAAAATAGCAATCGCTATTCAATAAACAAATAACGGCGTCAAAAAAAACGGTTTTCACCTCTCGTTACTCATTTTCCGATACTCGCCCATGGTAACGCCGTACTCTTTTTTAAAAAGCTGGCCAAGATGATTCGCATTTTCAAATCCAAACGACAGCGCTATCTCGTGAAACGGAAGCGAGGTTTCCTCAATAATCCGCCGGATATTTTTCATTCGAACCC
>CAZWOV010000415.1:0-2824 GCA_964635645.1 uncultured Planctomycetaceae bacterium
GGCGTGGCCGACGTTTGAATCTGTTTCTTCCGTTTCAGAGAATTCGATTTCGGAGCGTTCGGACGAAAAAGAAAACGTATCGAAAACGAGCGGAAAACCTGTTCGCGGCGTCTTTGGCGTTTTGAGCGATTCTGTGAAAAATTCCGCCGCAGATTTTGAACGCCGTCTGGAAAAACTTGCGCATCATTATCGGCGTTGGCCGGCGCGGCGCGGGATAACCTGTTTTCGCGTCTATGATCGCGACGTTCCAGAGATTCCGCTGGCAATTGATCGATATGAAGATTGCCTTCATATCGCGGAATATGAACGACCGCACGATCGGAATGCGGCTCTCCAGGTCCAGTGGATGGAGTTGATGACGGAGATTGCCGGAAGAGTTTTTGAAACGCCGCGGGAAAAAATATTTGTGAAACAGCGTCGGCATCAGCGCGGAACCGCACAATATGAGCGCTGGGATTCCCGCCGTTTCGTTATTCAGGCGCGCGAGGGCGGTCTGAAATTTTTTGTGAATCTTTCCGATTATCTTGATACGGGGCTTTTTCTGGATCACCGGCTTACTCGCGATATGGTGCGCAAAGAGGCGAAGGGAAAGCGTTTCCTGAATCTTTTTTCGTATACCGGTTCGTTTAGCGTTTACGCCGCGGACGGCGGAGCAAAATCCGTTACGACGGTTGATCTTTCAAACACCTATCTCGATTGGGCGCAGGATAATATGGAGCTGAACGGTTTTCGCGGTTCGCAGTTTGAGTATGTGCGAAGCGATGCGTTCCGATTCCTTAATTTGCTTTATGAGGACGAAATGTTCGATTTGGCAGTTCTTGATCCGCCGACGTTTTCCAACAGTAAGGATCTTGCCGACTGGGACGTTCAGCGTGACCATGCGGAAATGCTGAATCTTCTTTTCAAACATATCTCGCCGGGCGGCGTCGTTTACTTCTCAAATAATAATCGGCGTTTCAAATTGGACGAAGAGCTTCTTTGCGGCGTACGTTTGCGTGAAATTTCAAATCGAACGGTACCGGAGGATTTCAGAAATAAACGTATTCATCGTTGCTGGCGGATCGTGAAAGAAAACGATTGATTGTTCGCTGATTACTTTGGCAGGAAGATCGGGGACCCTATCGGAAGTTTAGTGAAATGGAAGCGTTTGGTATTGAAAAAATTCCGCTTTTTTTTCTATCTTCATTTGTTTTGTGCCTGATTCCCGGAGTGGACATGGCTTTTATTCTGGAGAAGACGTTTGCTTCAACCAACAGGCGATTGCCTCTTATGGCTGTGATTGGGATTACTTGCGGTCTTCTGGTTCACACTTCGCTGGTTGCTTTTGGACTCGGTCTTTTTCTGACGCATTCGCCTTTTGCGTTCAATACGATTCGACTGTTGGGCGCCGTTTATCTTTTTTGGCTTGGAATAGGGGCGTTTCGCGCTGGAAACTCCGTATTGAATTTTGAGAACCGCGTTTCTGAAAATGGACGGTTTCCGCTTTTTCGGATCTGGTTTCAGGGGTTTTGCGTTAATATCCTGAATCCAAAGGTCGTAATTTTTTTTCTCTCGTATTTGCCGCAGTTTATTGTTTCGAGCTGTTCGTCAACGACTTTTCCGCTTCTGCTTCTCGGCGGAATGTTTTGCGTTATCGGCACGGTCTGGAACACGTTTCTGGTTTTTGCCGGAGGAATCATCCGCGAACATTTTTTGAATAATGCGTTCCGTCTTCTCTGGACGAACCGCGTTGCTGGAATGATTTTCGTACTTCTTGCGCTTCAAATTTGCGCGGAGGTCTTTTTTCTGTAAGCGGTATTTTTTTACTGCGCCACCGATTTTTGGCCCTGTGGAGAACCGGCTATTGGCATTCCTTCAGGAAGCGGTCTTGAGGCGACGGAAAATCCAAGTCGGTAGGCGTCGTTTTTGATACGCGCGAAAGACGAAAAGCCTTCCGGGTAAATCCAGAACGTTAGGGCGTCTTTCGATGGATCAAGCTTTTCGAGATAATGACGAAATTTTGAATTAGCTCCGAGAGCCGTATCGATCGTTTCCGCGGCGTTTTCCATTGGCGGAGGAATTAATTTCCAATAGACGCCGACTTGTCCGTTGTGCAGACGCGTTTCCGTGTGCATTTTAAATCCGTCGTAAGGTCCGAGAATTTCCGTGCGTACGCCGCTCTGCATCAGACTGGTCATCATTCCCGGTATCCGCCGCTCGTATTCTTTCAGGAGTTCGTCAAGAGGTACGTAGAGAATTCGCCCCTGATCCAGAATAAAATGAAATTCCTTGCTGTCAATAGCATGAATAATCGGCGTCATTTTGTGTTCGATTTTTTTCGGACCTCCGTTAGCCGCCTGCCGATCGGCGAGCGCCTGGATTTTATTTTTTAGCTCTTCAATTTTTTGATCCATCTCAATCGAATTTCGAGAGAGTTGAAGCAATGCGTTTCGTTCCCGATTTTTTTCTGTAGAGGCAGATTCAATTTCTTTTTGAATCAGTCTTAACCGGGTTTCCATTTCGACGCATTCCTGAGCGAAAACGATTTGTTCGGCTTCCATTCGTTGCCGCTGAATTTCAAGCTGCGCGGCTTCCTCTGCCAGTTTCTGTTCCTGGGCAAGAGTTTCCTGCATCTTCTGATCGGATATGCGTAATTTTTCAATTAATTCTGAGCGTTTCTGTTTTGCCGCTTCCTGATTTTCGTCTTTCGCTTCGCTTGCCAGGAGCGTTTCCAGTTCGGAATCCAGGTCGGCGTCGACAAACTGATTGCCGGAGGAAAGCGAAGGTTTTGTTTGGGCGAGTTCCCCGGTTTTTTGTTTTTGAGTATTTTTTGTTTTTTCAAATT
>CAZWOV010000416.1:0-1189 GCA_964635645.1 uncultured Planctomycetaceae bacterium
ATGGGAGCCGCAAATATCACTTCTTTCGGAAGTTGCCACGCCGGAGCTTTCGGCATGACCATGTGCGACGGATCTACCCAGCGAATCAGCTACTCCATCGACCTCGAAGTCAATCGTTACCTCGCCAACAAAGCAGACGGCAAAGCGGCAACCGTGCCGAATTAATTTCATTTCCAAACTCGAAAAGTCTCTATTTCACCGCTTAAATTCATTCAAAAACCCCCTTTCCCAATTAATTAAACTCGGAAAGGGGGTTAAATTTAAAACAAAACAGACTCTTAACGTTCAAGACGCGCGATCGCCTCTTCAACAGCCGCAAGCTGGGCTTTCAAATCAGCCAGGGACGCGCGCTCAGCATCGACAACTTTCGCCGGGGCTTTCGCAGTAAACGCCTCGTTTGAAAGTTTCTTCTCCTTACCGGCAATAAATCCCAGCAATTTATCGCGCTGAACGCGATTCTTTTTCAATTCCGCTTCAACGTCAATCAAACCTTCAAGATTTACGCCGAGCTCCCAGTTGGCCCCCGTCGCACTGGCCGAAAGAGCCGGCGTCTCGGCGTCTGGTCCGCAAGCAGTCAGCACGGCCTGCGCCATGGACGCAAAATACGGCTTCATCGGCAAAATCAACGCGGCGACCTCCGCGGAACACTTCACCGCAAACTGCACTTCCTGCCTGACCGGAACGTTCTGACGAGCGCGAATCTCCCGCACCGCCTTCAAAACATCCTGGAAAACGACAAACTGCGCCTCGATCGTTGGATCAATCCGGTTGGCCGTATCGACAAACCACGGAGCTTTCATGATGCTTTCCGGCTGTTCACGAGCCAGGTCCTCCGCCGTCAAACCGCGCTGCGGAGCAACTTTCGCAAGCAGACTCCAAACTTCTTCCGTAATGAGCGGAATAACCGGGTGCCAGAGTTTCAGAAGCGCGTCCAAAACATACGCGACTACGCGCTTGGCCGTATCCTTCAGCTCCGGAGTCTGAAGACGGTATTTCACAATCTCCACGTAGTTACTGCAAAATTCATCCCACGTGAAATCGTACAGAGAGCGGACGCTGGCCGCGTAATCGTATTTCTCAATCCCTTCCGTGAACATTTTCGCCATCGAGCAGAGACGGCTCAAAATCCATTTGTCTTCCATGAACAGTTCATCGTCGGAAATCGGCGCCAACGCGTAATCCGGACGTG
>CAZWOV010000416.1:1199-2802 GCA_964635645.1 uncultured Planctomycetaceae bacterium
ACCTCCTCCAGGTCCTCCATCAGATACATCATGGCGAAACGGGAAGCGTTCCACAGCTTATTGCAGAAATTACGTCCCATTTCAAAACGCTCGGAAATGACCGTTCCGCGCTTGAGAGCCAGATCCTCTTCCTTTTTCGCCCACTGCGTCGAGAAAAACTCCTTGCATTTCGGGCACTTCACTCGCGGACGAATCCGATTTTCCTTCGTCTGCTCCACCTTCTCGCCGCAGTTCGGACACTCGAAATCAACCGGAAGGCGTACGTCCTGCGAATCCGTCGACAGCCAGGCCACTCCAAGGCGCAAAGCGTCCGCGCCGTATTTCTGCATAACGTCGAGCGGATCGATACCGTTTCCTTTGGATTTGGACATCGTCTCGCCGTATTTGTCGAGAATCTTCGGGTGAATAAACACGTGAGGGAAAGGAATCTCGCCGCAGTTCTGGAGACCGGTCAGCACCATTCGCGCAACCCAGAGCGTAATAATATCGCGACTCGTAATCAAAACGCTGGTCGGATAGTAGTATTTCAGCTCTTCCGTCTGCTCCGGCCATCCCAGCGTCGAGTGGGGCCAAAGCGCGGAACTGAACCAGGTGTCAAGCACATCATCGTCCTGAACCAGTTTCCATCCGGGAAGGGCGTCCTTCGCAAGCTCGCCGTCCTGAAGGCAAATCCACCATTCCTTGCCTTCCTCGTCCCACGTCCATTTCACGTCGGAACGTCCGGCAAACGCCGCACTCAACTCTTCTTCCGTCGGCATTTTCCCTGAACCGTCGAGGGAGCGCGCATACCAGATAGGAATCCGGTGCCCCCACCAGAGCTGACGGCCAATCGGCCAATCGCGTTTTTCAGAAAGCCAGTCCAGATACGTTTTAGCATAACGTTCCGGGAAAATCTTCACGCGCCCGTCCGTCACCGCGTCCATCGCGCATTGAGCCAGATCCGACATGCGGACGAACCACTGGTCGTTCAGGAACGGCTCGATGACCGTCTTGGATCGGTCGCTGACGGGAACTTCGTGCGAATGGTCCTCAATCTTAAGCAGGACGCCCGCCGCTTCCAAATCCGCGACAATCGCCTCGCGCGCCTCAAGCATTTTCATACCGACATATTTTTCCGGCACGGTACGACTCAACGCGGGCTCTTCGGAAGTCACGTTTGTGAATTTTCTGCCGTCCCACACGTAAACGCTTGCCTCGACCGCCAGAGAACCGTCTTTTTTCATGATGTTGATAAAAGGCGCCCGAGTACGCTTTCCAACTTCAAAGTCATTCGGGTCGTGAGCGGGAGTAATTTTGACGCACCCCGTCCCCATTTCCGGCTTTGCCCAGACGTCCGTCACGAGCGGAATCTCGCGATTGACCAGCGGCAAGATAAGTTTTTTACCCGCTTTGGCCATTTCCGCAAGTTTCTCAAGCAGAGCGAGATGCGTTTCGCGACGTTTCAGAAGAGCCTCAAGTTTCGCTTCCAGTTCCGCCTTTTCCATGTCGCGCCCGGAAGACTCGGCCACGGCAAGCTCTTCACGAATGGAACTTTCAAGCAAATCAAGCTGTTTGCGCGGTTCCGGATGACACGCGACGCACGTGTCGCCCAACATCGTTTCCG
>CAZWOV010000417.1:0-2800 GCA_964635645.1 uncultured Planctomycetaceae bacterium
CCGTTTCTGCGTAAAATTTTAGCGGTTTCGGAGAACCAGTTGTCCCAACATGTGAGAATGCCGACTTTGCCGAAATCCGTTTCAAAAACAGGAAGCTCTTTTCCGGGGAGGATTCCTTTCTGAAATTCGGAACTGGTGAGGTGAACTTTTCGATAAATCCCGGCCAGTTGACCGTCGCGATTCACGAGAAAGGAGGTATTGTGAAAGGTTCCCTGAGCCGAGCGTTCCGGAACGTTGGCCATAATCCAGACGCGGCGTTCTTTTGCGTAACGGCTTAAGAGCTGAAAAGTTCTTCCGCCGGGAATCGGTTCCGCCTTTTCCTCAAGGGGAGCGTTCACGCCGGTGGTGGTGAAATATTCCGCAAAAACAATCAGGTCCGGATTTTCTACGTTTTGGAAAATGTTCAGAAGCGTGTCTTCCATTGCCTTAAGCGTCGTCTCGAAAGTTGCCGGATACGGCGTATGAGGATTTGCCGCGACGACGCGAACAGGACGCGATTGGGGGACTTCGGTTTTTTCAACGTTCACATTTTTGAAAAGCGTCGTTCCTGTCCGCCACTTGAAGAGAAGCTCGACTTTCATTTCCGTGCATTCCGCGGGAACCGTGAACGTCTGTTCAAATTTGCGTGTGAAACAATTCGGAAAGTCTGGGGACGGGACGTCCTGAAAGTTCACGTAGTCGCGCTGAAAAATGGGATTTTTATTTTCCGGATTGATCCAGTTCAGGATAATCATCGTATCGTTTCCCGGGGTGGGAACGTCGGAACCTTCAGAATCGGAATTCAATTCAATTTCCGCTTCCGCAGTAAACCGGCAACCCGTTTCCGGAACAACGTTAAACGTTCGATTCCATTGTCCCAGCGAATTTTCCGACTTGAGTTTCACAGCCAGCGTATCGTCGTCCGGTCGTGAAAAAATCGCCTGTTCGCAAATTTCAGGCGTTTGCTCTTTCCAGTCGGATTCCGCATAAAGCGGGAAAAGAGAAAGCGAATACGCGAAACAGAAAAGGGCCGTTGAAAAAAGGAAAGGGGGGAATGGGCGAGGCATGTTCAAACCTTTCGAGATGGATCGTGGAAATTAAAAAAGCGGGCGCGCGAGGCGGAATATCCTCAGATGAAGTTAAGTTGGAGCAACGAAAAGATAAAAACAGGGGAAAAGCGAGGAAGAGCTTTTCCCCTGTTTGGTTCATTCAAAAACGACTTCGTACCAGAGCGTTTGATACTTTTCGGAAATTTCAAAGGATACGCGGTCGCCGTCGATTCGTTTTGCCGTGAATTCGCCGGTTGGTTTTGCATTTCCGTCTAGCGGACGAATCTTAACAGTAACGTTTTTCGGAGCTGGAAGAGTAATTTTGGCCGGGATTCCTTCGCACATGAGCGGGGCGCGACCGTGTTTTCGGCAGAAAGTGATCTGTTTATTGATCAGATTGGGATATTCTTCGACAGGCGTGTCCTTGACTTCAACCGGGTCGTAGATTCCGAGAACGCAATCGGTGTTTTTCTGAAGGCCCGTGGCGGCTAACAGCCAGTGATTTTTCTTTGTCTTTGTGAAGGTAACGGTCGCCCAATCGAGGAGGGTTTTTCCAAATTCAATTTTCATTCCGTTTTGGTATTCCATGGTTCGTCCCTGAATGAATCCGGTGAAAACTTTTGTTTGGGGCGAATCGACAAGATAAAATCCGCGATCTTTAATTTCTCCGTTCCAACGCAACTCGCCGGTATTTGAGACGGTTTTGGAAGGAATTTCCCGTTTGTCGTCGCGCACGAATGGAGCAACGCCGCGGGTATCCGTTTCCGGAATGTTGAGATCCGTGAGTCGGATTCCGACGCTGGTCAGAAGCGGGTTCTCATTGCAGAAACCGATTGAACCGAGCGAACGGCTGTAGCCTGACGCGGCTTTTCCGTGAATTTCGCGTTCCTGAGCGTCTGTGACGGCATAAACGACTTTCTTGGCGTTTGGAGCGTCGTTAGCGTCCTTTACGTCGCCGCGCACAAACATGTTGAAGCACGCCGGCATATGTACGAGTTGGACGGAATTGCCTTTAATATCGAAAAAACTGGGCGTTTCTTTAACGCTGAAATTCTTTGAGTGCGACCAGGCGAAAATGAAGATTCCGCTCCAATTCTGGAAACCGGCCATGGAAGCGAGCATTGGGAAACCTTCCGCGCCGTAAAGGTTCGGATAGGGGTGATTATATTCGGAAACGGTGAAAGGTTTTCCGAGAACGCGGTTATTGGCAAGGTTCGTAATGGTTGACCAATTGTTACCCATTACGTTTGCGATGGAAGTATTTCCAAGTTTCCAGTTTCCGCCGTCCCAAGGGCGACCGGGGAAAGAAGGATGATTCCAGTATGCGTGGATATCGCAGTAGTCCAGTTTGGCCTGCGCGTAGTGAGCGCCGTAATTCAGCTGCGTACCGGCGACGGGGGCTTTCGCGCCGAGGTCTTCTTTGATGAAACGTTCCATTTCAAGCCAGTATTTCGTTTCCAGATCAATCAGGAATGAGACGAAATCGGCTTTTGCTTCCGGGGTTGTTTTTGCGGATCCGGACGGCTTTGCGATGAGCTGAATCGTTCCGTTTTCAAGAGATTCGTCTTCCGTAAGTCCCAGATTGCCGCCGGATTGGAAAGAGACGTCGTCGAATTCATAAACGCCCGGCTGAAAACCGCCGAAACCGAAACGGGCGTTGGCGTCGTCCTTCATCGCGACGAAGGAGAAAACGTATTCTTTCCATTCGTTTCCCACGTCGTATGAAACATGAAGCCCCAGTCCTCCCCATTCGGGATGATTTTCCGAGCATC
>CAZWOV010000418.1:0-2786 GCA_964635645.1 uncultured Planctomycetaceae bacterium
GTAATCGAACATAATCTGGACGTCGCGGCCTCCGCCGACTGGATCATTGATCTTGGGCCGGAGGGCGGCGCAAACGGCGGACAGATCGTTATTGCCGGAACGCCGGAAGACGTTGCGAACGCCCCGGAAAGCCTGACGGGAATTTATCTGAAGGAATTTATGGAACGAAGAAAATAAACGAATTCAAAACGAAACAGAATCCTGATCAACCTTTTGCTTCGCGTTCTTTTAACTTTTACTTTTCCTGAACCCCATAACAATCATGAACTACGACGCGCCTGTTTCCGAAATTCCATGGACTCCTTCTCCTGATTTCCATTTTCCATCTCTTTCCATCGGCTCCATTCAGATCGGTTTTCCATGCGTTCAAGCGGCCTTGAGCGGAGTCAGCGACTGGGCGGAACGCCAGATCGTACGCCGTCTTGGAGCCAGCGCGACCATCAGCGAAGTCATGCTGGATGAATTTATTATTTCCGTCACTCACGCCAAAGGCAAAAAGGCAAAACGTTTTCTGCGGGTAGACGACGGCGATCACCCCGTCGGCGCGCAACTCATGGGAGTGGGACCGGAAGACTTTACGGCCGCCGCGTTGAAAGTCGTCGAGTGGGGTTTCGACTGGGTAGACATTAATTTTGGTTGCCCGGTCAAAAAGATTCTCGGGCGTCATCGAGGCGGATTTCACCTTTCGCAACCGGAAACAGCCCTCTCCATCGCCAGAAGCGTTCGCGACGCCGTCCCGGAGCATATTCCCGTTTCTCTGAAAATGCGGCGCGGCCTGGACGATTCTCCGGAAAGTCTGGATAATTTCTTCCGTATTTTCGACGGCGCGCGAAAATATGGAATTTCCGTTTTTACGATTCACCCGCGCACGGTCCTCCAGCGTTACGTCGGTCCGAGCCGCTGGCAGTTTCTCGCAGAATTACGCAGATACGCTCCGGATTGCACGATTCTTGGAAGCGGCGATCTCTTCACTCCAATGGATTGCGTGAGAATGATGGAAACGACCGGAGTCAACGGAGTAACCATCGCCCGCGGCGCGATTGGAAATCCCTGGATCTTTCGCGACTTGCGCGAACTGGCGGCGGGACGACCGCTCCCGCCTCCTCCCGGCCTCCAAGAACAACGCGACGTTATCGAAGAGCATTTCGCGCTTTCAAAAGAACTTTATGGAGAAAAACGCGCCGTATTCAATATGAAAAAATTCTGTATCAAATACGCCGGTCTCCACCCGCAGTACGAAACCGTTCGCGACGACTTTGTTCAATTCCGAACCGCCGAGCAACTTCAAACGTTTCTGGATCGCTGGTATTGATTGTTTTCCTGATTTCAGGCTCGCGTTCAAACCGCATGCCGAAACCAAAAGGGAAAAAGTTCCGCAGATGCCGGAGAGAAACATTCCTTTTCACAATCGAATATTTTCCCCAAATAAAATTTTATCTCATCCGACTTCCGACCTTATCTTTTTCCAGTTTGAAATCAGATCTTCCATTAAAATAAAAAATAAGCCGTTTTTTATACAAAATTTGAATAAAATCACCGCCCGGGCCTTTTCATTTTCTCAAAACCGGGTATAATTTGGGAAATACGGGGAAAATATCGTTCAATAAGGAGCAGATTATGGCCAATTCAGTAGAGGTAACGCCTGTTCACGGTTTTTGGGATCGTCGTGCATTTCTGCAACTTCCCTGGAGAATTTACAAAAAAGATCCCTATTGGATTCCGCCGCTTCTTTATACTCATAAAGGACTGGTCGGTTTTAAAAAGGATTCTTTCTACATTCGCAACAAAGTACAGACTTTTCTTGCCCGTAGAAATGGAAAAGTAGTCGGCCGTATCGCGGCGATTCTTAATCAGGGACATCTGGACCTTTATCGCGACGATCGCGGTTTCTTTGGTTTTTTTGAATGCGAAAACGACCAGGAAGCGGCAAACGCGCTTTTTGACGCCGCGCGCGCATGGTTGCGTGAAAACGGAGTTCATAATATCCGCGGACCGATGAATCCTTCCATGAACCATGAACTCGGCGTTCTGGTCGACGGATTCAATTCCTCGCCGATGTTCATGATGACGTACAATCCGAAATACTATCCTCAGCTGATTGAAAATTATGGATTCCAAAAATCGCAGGATCTCTACGCTTACGTCGGATACATCGAAATGCTCCCGGAAGTCGTCGGCAAATACACTCCGTTTGCCGAACAGATCAAGGAACGTTTCGGCGTTAAAATTCGTCAGATGGACGTTTCGCGTTTCAATGAAGAGGTTCACGAATACCTGACTATCTACAATCGGTCGCTTTCAAACACCTGGGGTTACGTTCCCATGGCGGAAAAGGAGCTTGAAGAGGAAGCGAAAGGTCTTAAAGCTCTTCTTGTTCCGGATCTTGTCGTCTGCGCAGAGCTGGACGGTAAAATTATCGGAGCGTTGCTTTGCGTTCCCGACTTTAACCCCGCGATTCGCAAGATCAAAGGAAAACTTTTCCCATTCGGGTTCCTTGAAATTCTGAAAACAAAACGTAAATTTCAGGAAATTCGCGCGGTCTGCGCCAGCGTTTTACCGGAATATCAGATGATGGGAATACCGTTGCTCCTGCTTCAGCGTTTGTTGCCGGCCGCGGAAAAATGGGGAATTAAAAAGGCTGAATTTTCCTGGGTTCTGGAATCCAACAGTTACTCGCGCGGAAGTCTTGAAAAAGGCGGAACTATTCGCGAAAAGACCTACAGAGTCTATGATTTCGACGAAAATCCTCCTGAAAACCGCTAAAAAGAACTTTGCGCAGCATGAAA
>CAZWOV010000419.1:0-2785 GCA_964635645.1 uncultured Planctomycetaceae bacterium
AACACACTGCGAGTTTATTCTCAAATCAGTCTGTGTTCGGAAGAAAATCGTCCGATTGACATAATTTCTTACGTAACGCCGTACGGATGCGAGGCGGAAATCTTTTTTGGACGTCGGGAATCCAATATCAGAATCAATGCGATTGGGGCTTTATGTTGGAATGTTCCGATGGGGGACGAGTCTGCCTTTACGAACAGCCGCGAGAAATTAATGCCGCGTTTAGGGTACGGTATTCAGCAGTATTCCGGTCAATTGCTTGCCGCGATGGCGCTCGCGCGGGTTTCAATCAATTATCGTTTTCCCGCAGGATGGGCTGTTTCGGGCGGGGAAAATCAGATTGCGTCGCAGGATACTGGAAAAGAAATTGAAAAAACAGAAAAGAATACGAATAGCGGAGAGTTTCGGAAACCACGCGGGAAAAAAAGATTTGGGATTCAGAATCTTGTGGAATTTGAACAGAAAAATTGTCATTGGGGAAACGACCTGTCCATGACGCTCATCGGTCTTTCGTATTATCTTTCGAAAGATTCGGTATGGGAAAATATCGACGGTGAAAAATGGACGCTTGAACGTTTGGTGCAAAATGAGCTGGAGCGTTCGGCGTCAAACGGAGACTCCGCTTCAACCAATCGGCTTTTGGGATTACTTTGCGCCGTTCGGTGTCGGCAGATGAGAACAAAGTACGCTCCTTTGACCGGCGTTTTTGCCAGAGCGGAAACGTATCTTAAACAATTCCAGGATTACGTATTGGAACTCCAAAATGAGATTGGAATCTGGCATCCGGAATTTTTCCTGAAAAAAGGGGCGGTTCCGAATCAGCCGACAGAAATGCTGATTTCCAGCGGGCATATTCTTCGTTGGCTCGTCTCGGCTGTTTCCCGCGAGGAATTGGCAGACCCCCGGATTTTCAAAGCCGTTTCCGTTGTCAACGAACTTCTTGAATACCAACTTGCCTATTGGGATCCGGCAAATGCGTCCGGTACGGAAATTGAAGGCGTTATGGTTGCCCTGCACGCCCTGACGATTTACGAAAAAAGGCGTTTCAAACAGAAAACGCCGAAATAAAAATTGAAACAGGGGCTTTTCGATTAAAGCGTCAGGCTTTATCCTCCGCGGGCGCTGGTTCTGGTTTTGGTTCTGCGGGCGTTTCCCATTGGTTCGAAGAGGAATCTTTTACGGACTTTTCGGACTTTTGGGTTCGACGCCATTCTCTATACGGTCCTAATTCCGTTCGGATTTTAAGGAGAGTTGCGCTTATGAAAGCGACGTCGTCTCCATAGCCCAGAAACGGGAGAATATCGGGAACCGCGTCCATCGGGCAAATTACGTATGCAACCGCGGCCGTCGTCAGCGCGATGGTCGTCATGGAGACGTTGCGGTAACGCCCCGCCGCATAATCCTGGAGAAGAGACAGCATCATTTGAAATTCACCCACGAAGGCCCCAAGATTTCGCGCTTTTCCAATCGCTTGCGGCAGATTCTGCAAAACTTTGACCAAATTCCAGCCTTTTATGAAATCTTCAGGCCTCATGGAACTCATTGACTTCTCCGTACTATTGGTTGGATATTATTTCGGGAGTTTAATTTTACGATAGGAATTTAAAGATCAAGACTAAATTCATCCGCCTCTTTCGTTTTGTCTTTCGTATCGTTTTTTATCTTTTTGGAAGAATTCTGCGCTTTATCGCCGTTTTCTTCCGGTAATCCTTCAGGCTCAAGTTCTTTCGGAGTATCCAACGTCAGTTCTTCGTCTTGTTTTGAATCGTCTGCCCGAGTCGAAATTTTTACGTCCTTATCGGAAGGGATAGAATTGGCCGTTGGAATTTTTTGCTCTTCATTACGAATTTGATTAATGGTCTTAAGACTTTCCGGAAGAACATATTCGCCCGTCAGCAGCTTATCCAGTTCCGGAAGGAAGTTTTTGAGGAATTCTTCCGCGACTTTCAGCGTGTCCTGTTCTTTGAGCGTCTTGTTGCTTTCGATAATACTAACGTACATTTTGCATATCGGTTCGCTTGAGTTCCACTTCAGACGTGGGAATTTAGGAGCGACCCAGTCGGTTTCCAAACCTTTCCAGCCCCAGAAAACGCGTTGTTCGTAATGTCCGGAAAGATCGCTGAAAATAGCGGTTTTGAATTTTGCAGAACGCTCTTCTTTTACGGATTCCTGAGGATTTTCCAAATCAGGGGCCGTCGTGGAATAAAAGACTTCAAAAGTTTCTATTTCCGTTTTCTGTTCGCTTCCGCTTCCCGTGAAACAGACGTCCGGCGTATGCGCGCCGACGGAACGGCTGAAACCGCAGGTGATATTAATGTGGACGTCCGGCGTATTATATGAGCCGCGATAGCGACGGGCCAGAGAGCCTTCTGCTCCGGCGACACGGCGAATCAATTCATTGTCTATGCCGATTTGATCTTCATTGGGATCTGCGGTCCAGACTCCGACCTGAAGCGGAATGGCATTTTCCACTGCGTCTTTGAATGATTGAAGATACGTATCGTATTTCTGGCCCCAGCGCATCGTGGCGTTTCCTTCGTAATATGCCGCCAGGAGAACGCCGATGACGCCAACGCCTAAAATCAAAAAAAGCGAATTCTTTTTGATGAAGTTCATGAATTTTCTTTCTTTGTTTTTTCTTAAGTTGATTTTTAGATGACCGTAATCTGTTTTAGTTTTTGGGGATTTCTTCTGAAATCATAAATTTAAATTATTCCGAATCAGAATATCGGTTTTACTTGAACGTTGCTTTAGGAAAACGCACAGAGGCCGACAACTTTGAAATTAA
>CAZWOV010000420.1:0-2783 GCA_964635645.1 uncultured Planctomycetaceae bacterium
GACATTGTTTAATATCGGCGGTGGGATTCTGCGGATTCGAATTGTACTCGATTCCAATGAGAATCGGCGGTCCGGGAATGCGTTCGAGTGCGTGAAGCATGCGTCCAATGTTTCCGACTCCGGTTCCAAGCGGCACGTCTTTTCCTTCCGCGTCGAGGTCGTGAAGGTCAAAACCAATGGTGAATTTGCCCAGGATTTCGATTCCGTCGGTCGGGTCCAGGCCGGAGCGGATCCAGTGGCCGGTATCGTTGAACGCCGCGACGTTTTTCAAATTACGGCATTTGTCCGCGACGAGAATCGGATGCCAGGTATTCGGGGAACTTTGGCGGTCGTGTCCGTGAAGTCCGACTTTCATGTTGAATTCGCCCGCGATTTTATCGAGCATAGGGAGCAGTTTGGGGTCGGGTTCGCTCACGAACGTTTGAACGCCCAGCGATTTGGAGCGTTCGAAAATTCTTCGGCACGCCGCTTCGTTTTCCGGAAAGCTGCCGTAGTAAAGCGCGACGAGGCGGATTTTCTTTTCTGCGAGCTTTTGACGAACTTCTTCCAGTTCTTTGTCGGAAAGAACCGCGGGATCAAGTTTATTTTCAATTCCGCCGCCGACGGTCTGGAAATTAAATCCGTAGAGATTTTCAATTCCAAGGTCGGCGACTTTATCGACAGTTTCAAAAAAAGTGAACTGTCGGTAAGAATACGCGGCGACGGCTACGTTGACGTCTCGCGCCAGCGCAAGAGTACCGTTCAAAAAAAGCAGCAGCGCAAAAAAAGAAAGGGTAAGGAGACGTTTCATGTTTTTTTCCTTAATTGAACGAAAGGCAGGGGAAGGAGGATCGACGCGTTAAAAGACTTCGATCGGAGGAAGGATGAATCTTCTTCGGAAAAGAAGATTTTGAACGTTAATTCCTCCGCATCAGGACGATACGGAGGAAAACCGCAAGGGAACGGCGGGTCACATTCCCATTCTTGCTTTTGCCGCCAGTTCGCGAATTTTCGCGTCTTTGGCCGTCGCTTCAACTTTCAGAAGAATCGGTTCAAAAAACGCTTTGTTCGGCTGACGGAGAAAACGATGATGCGCCAGTTCAACAATACTTGCGCAGGCCTCTTGAGAAACGGTCGAATCGTCCAGCAGAGCGGCCAACCATGCGACTGCGCGTGTGGTGCGAATTGCTGAGGCGCGGGTTACCGCCAGTTTTTTTTCCGTATCGTCCGCAATGGCAAAAGCGTCCTGAAGTTTTTCAAGTTTTGCGTCGTTTGGGCTTCCTCCCGGCATGGAAACGACGCGAATGAACGCGCGAAGAGCCAGACGGCGCGTTTCCGCGTCGTTGGATTGATTGGCAAGTTCCCAGATTTGATCGGCATAGACGGCGTTCGGCCAATTGCAGAGCGCTCTGTCCGCGGCGTTTTGAAGGGCAGGGGAATTTTCCGCTCTTGCTTTTTCGATCATGGCGTAAGCCTCCGGCGTTCCGAATCTTCCGATTAAGGGGAGGATCTTGATTTTGAAGGCTTCGGAGTCTTTGTCCTTGTCGTCGGCAAGGCGTTTCATGACGATTTTTTTACCGGCGGCGCCGTTTTGCTTTTCACAGACTGCCGCAATTACGCGGGAACACATGTCGGCCGCCGCCGGATCTTTTAAGTCCATGAAAAGCGCCGTTAGACGCGGTAAGTCGATATCGTCCGGATCGCAGATTCCGCGAAGACCGTCCATTGCGACAGAGTAAACCGCCGGATCGGGATTTCGAGCAATTTGAGTCAATGGATCGATCATATCGTAACATTTGAAAGCGATTAAGCCTGAAATAACTTTAGGATCGGGTTTATTGGGGTTGGCTTTCAGTTTTTCAAGCAGCGACGCCGCGGATTCAACGATTTCAGGTTCCGCATATTTCAGATCCATGTTGTTTTCGTCGGCAATCCGTTTTTTCAAAGGGTCGGAGGAGGCGTTCCAGTTGGCGAACATTTCCTTTTTGAAAACCCGGTGGAGTCCGGCAAGACGTCCGGCGTTGGTGCGGTTATCCTGCGCCAAAAGCGCGTAAATATCGGACGCCAGATTTTCTTTTCCGCTTTGTTCGAGAAGGATGGCGGTCCGAACGGCTGCGGATTCGAGTTGGATATTGGGCTTTTCCGCGGCTTTCAGCGAGTTGACGAGAAAGTTGGCCGCGTTTTCAGAAGCGTAATTTCCGATCGCTCGCCACGCGGCTCGCGCAGTTTCCGCGTCCGGATTTTTCGTGAGTTCCGCAATGAAAACGAAGGACTCCTCGTCCTGAATGAGAGAGAGGGAGTTGACGGCGCCGATTCTTCCTCTTCCTTCCGCAGTTTTCAGCGTTTCCCGCAGAGCGGCGATTGCCGTTTCGGAACGAATTCGCTCCAGGAAAAGACGTGCGTCGTCGATCGTTTGCGGATCTTTCAGAAGCGGAACGACGGCGGCGACTTCAGCCTCCGTACCAATTCGATAGAGTTTGGCGCAGATGAATTTCTTTGCGTCCGCGCTGGTTTGCGGCTCGGCAAGAAGTTTTGCCAAACGTTTGGCGACGTTTTTTTGAGCGGTCTGATCTTTCATGGCGTTAATGACGACCCAATCCATCGTTCGCATGACGGTTGCGTCCTGGCCGGCGTTCCATCCCGGAAAATTCGCCCAGGCGGTTTGAATTTGTTCGTCCGTCAGATTTCCCGCGGAACCGCCTTTACCGGTCGTATCCCAATCGTTTGCCATGAGCGGCAGAACCAGAAATATCGCAATTAAAAAACTTAATTTTTTCATTTTTTGTTTCCTGTTTCTGTAGTAT
>CAZWOV010000421.1:0-2776 GCA_964635645.1 uncultured Planctomycetaceae bacterium
CGGCAAATCCATTGAAAATGCTCTGCGGATTGCCTTGGAACGCGCTGAAGTTAAAGCGGAAGATTTGGCTTTCGTGATGGCGGAAGGTCTGGGGGCTCAATATCTCGACCGGAAAGAGGCGGAAGCAATTGCGGCGGTTGTGGGAAGCGACGTACCCGTTACGTGCGTAAACAGCGCGACGGGGTATGCGTTCGCCGGTTCCTCGGCAGTCTCCGTCGCCGCGGCAATTATGGCTCTTCACAAGGGAATAATTCCTGCGATTGCAAACAGCGATAAACCGGCGGCGGATTGTCCCGTTAAACTGGTTATGGGGACGCCGTTAACCACCGATAAAAAAGCCGCGGCAATTATTGCATACAATTATTACGGGCAAGCGTCCGTTTTGATTATTGGAAAATAAATTTCCGCAGTTTATGATTGTGTTTGAGGGATGAAAACTTCCATTATGGCGGTTTCATCCCTTTTTGAGTTTTCCAATTGAAATACTTTTCACAGGATTTTCGTTTATGGCTCTCATTAAATGTCAAAAATGTCAAAAACTTTTTGATCCGGAAAAGAGCGAAGCTATGCCCTTTTGTTCGAAACGGTGTCGTCTGGCAGATTTAAACGGTTGGTTCTGCGAAGAATACTCCATTCCTCTCGATATTGAAGCGGAACTTGGACGCCGCGCGTCGGAAGCGCCGGAAGCGTCGGCAAATGAATTGGACTCAACGGCAACAGTTAATCAAAGCGGAAGAAAGTTAGAGGCGTAAAAATGATTGGAATTATTGATTATGGCATGGGAAATCTCAGCAGCGTTCAAAAATCGGTAGAACGTCAAAACGCAGAATGCCGTCTGATTACCAAACCAGAAGAAGTACTTGCCTCCGACAAACTGATTCTTCCCGGAGTCGGCGCTTTTGAAAATGCAATTTCTTTTCTTCGCAACAGCGGTTTAGTGGAACCGATGCTGGAAAAAATTAAAAGCGGAACGCCTTTTCTGGGGATTTGTCTTGGAATGCAAATGCTGTTTGAACGCAGTTTCGAAAACGGCGAATTCAAGGGGCTTGGGCTACTTAAAGGAGAGGTCGTACGATTCCATTTTTCAAAAGAACAAATTGTTGCGGCTAACGAAAAACTCTCAATCCCGCATATCGGCTGGAATCAAATTACTGTCGATCAGCCGAATCATCCGTTCTGGAAAGGGATTGTTCCTGAAACCCGTTTCTATTTTGTCCACTCTTACCATCTGGTTTCCGAGGAACGGCAGGACGTTGCCGCGCGTACTTTTTATGGATATGAATTCTGCTCCGCCGTAACGCGCGAAAATATCGTCGCAACGCAATTTCATCCAGAAAAGAGTCAGGGAGCCGGTCTTAAGCTTTTGGAAAATTTTATCCGCAGAATGTAATTTATCGCCAAACGGAAACAAAAGAACTTTTCCGTTTGGCATTTCCATCCGTGAAGAATCAACGATAATCAGATTCGCGATTCAGGAGTTTTTTAATCAAAATTACTCCTTAACTCTTGAAAGAATAATCGTCGCCGACGTTCCCCGTTCAGGAAGGACTTTTTCGTTGGCGATATAGGAAAGTTCCGTATTCACGCTTGAACTGGCGGTAGGAACGTCCAAAATTACGCTTGGAAAATTCGAAACGCCGATAAATTCTCCCTCCATATCGGCGGCGAATCTTTTTTCTCCCTCGCCGTCCTGGTAAATAAAACTTCCCGCAAAGACCCACGGAACGTTCATTGTTTTTCCTTCCGTATCGACAACCAAATCCTGTCCCCGATACTCGGCAATTGAACCGTCCTCTTTCTTCCACCGGACAATCACCTTTATCTCTTCGCCAGTCGGAGCCTTAAATTCCGGCTGAAACTGGACGGGCTGTCCCGATTCAGCGCCGAGAGCAAGAAGCGCCGTCTGAATAGCGTGCCCCGGCACCTCCGTGCAAATTACGGATTCATGACATTTAGTTCCATTAAACATCAGGATTTTTGCAGGCTTCCCCGTTTCGTCGTCATATGGAAAGGTACGTATTCCGCCGCATCCCTGACAAAGAAAAAATTCAAGCATTACCTTTGTCTGGCATATCCATCCCTGAATGACGATATTTCCCCCTTTTTTGTCTATCCAAATTGGTTTTTGAGGAAGCAGACGAACAAGGTCGGCGCTATTTTCAAAATACGGTTCCCCAAGCGCAAGCGGTTCAAACATATATTCATCGTCTTCGATATATTTATCCAATTCTTCCTGACTGATAGAAGAATTTTCAGGGGTTGCCACGTCAAAATCTTCCCCTTCGCCAAATTCAGGCGTTTCATCCATGGATTCTCCCGCATCGTCGCCAACGCTCTCCGTATCGGAATGGAGGGTCTCCATTGCGCCGTCCAACAAAAAACCGGTTTCCTCCGGGGTAGGAGTCTTTTCGGAAGAATCATCCGCAGCGGCGGAATTTTCCTCCCGACGCTCATCCTTTAATTTCTGCGTTTCGTCGATTTGAAGAGCCGCGGCAGTCTCTGAATTCCCGGCCGTATCCAATTCAACCGGGGAAATCGATTTCCTGCAGCCGAAAATACCTCCGCCCAAAACAAACGTCAAAAGAAGCCCCGCGGTCAGGACGCACAGATTTTTGGATAAATTTGTTTTTTTCATTGGGAAACTCCTGAATTGCACTCAACTTAAACTATTTTTTATGATATACTAAATTTCAAAAAAAGAAATAGCAAACAATCAAAAAGTCCTAAAATTTTGAAGAGTTTTGCTGAAATTTTTACTTTTACTCTTTTAACAATG
>CAZWOV010000422.1:0-2773 GCA_964635645.1 uncultured Planctomycetaceae bacterium
GACGTTTCGGAAATAAACCCCGCTTAAAAATAAACGGCAAGCTGAAAAACAATGCGTTTCAACGAAAAATCACAAAAAAAGAGTCTGTTCCGCATGAGAACAGACTCTAAAATCCGCGCTCCCCAAACCGCAACCTCAGATTACGGTTTGAGTCCAAAAAATCGTTGAAGTTTGTCCGGCAACTCGTTCATCTTAAGTTCAGGACAATTCCTGAACGGCGTATAGAGCGGATCGCCGACATACGTCATGGCCCAGGAATTAAACGGTTTCGTAAAATAAAAACATTCGATCATCGTAAATTTTCCGGTCAAAA
Source organism: uncultured Planctomycetaceae bacterium (assembly GCA_964635645.1). GTDB lineage: Bacteria > Planctomycetota > Planctomycetia > Pirellulales > Thermoguttaceae > RGIG3701. Next base: position 314 of record CAZWOV010000422.1, read on the forward strand.
CCAGCGAATAAAATTCATCGGGTTCCGGAAAAGCCATTAAATACGGTTCAAAAACAGGTCCCAACGTCGCGGCCGCTCCATGCTCGATCAGATTCGGGCACCAAAAGGGTCCCGTCTTGAGCGATTCCGCTTCAAAACTCGCAACATGATACGCGACCGCCCCGGGAACAAACGCAAAAATGTCCTGAAAATTCCGCGCGGAATACCAGCCGCAGTAAAGCGCACAAGGATCCGAACAGTCTTCGCGCCTGAAAAGTTCCTCGGAAGTATCGAGTCTGACGTCAATATCCGTAAAACGTTTCAGACGAATGGCAAGATCATTAAGAGACTGCTCCATCTTCTCCATGCTTCCAGGCGCGGCGTTTACTGGACGAGTCGTTCGAGCGTCAAGATAAACGGTCCCGCGCAGTCCCTTCTTCTCCGTCGCAACGGATTCCTCGATCCTTTGAATAACGGCGTCTGCAGAAGGTCCCTCCAGACGCGCGACAAGCAGAACCGGACGCCGGGGCTGCGGAATCCTCATTTCCGGAACAACCTCTCCATCGCCGCTCTCCTTTATCTCCTGAACTTCCATACTCATTGGAATCGTTTCTTCCTCGTCTTGACTTCCAATTTCACCCGCGGAATTTTCCAGGGACGCGGTTGAAGAAGATTCCGACGAAGGATTCGGAAGAGAAAATTCATCTTCCAGAGCAACCGAATGGCCAATCGGCGGAGCGGGAAGCGCTTCCGTCGGTTCCGTTGAAACAGGCTCTTCATTCTCCACGTCTAAATCAGAAGTCGGCGGAACAATCGGCGGCCGCTTTACTTTGACGCGAATCGTCGGCGGCTGACCGAATTGATACGAAAACATATTGGGAGTCCATCCGTAAAGAGGATAGTTTTCAGTCTCAAAAATCAGAGACAATTCGCTGTCAAATGAACTCTGGGCCTCGTTTTTTTCCAGACGTTCACGCATCTGCCGCGCATAGAGCAACGCGGCAAAAGAACCGTTCAGCAAACGAACCGTCGCGATAACTTCCGCGTCCCGCTCGGACGAATCCGCCGCAAAATTCAAATCTACGAGACGTTTTTCAAGCGCCTCGGTAATTTTAACGACCTTCAGCAACGTTTCCGCCTTAACGCTCCCTTGACCCCGACGCGCCTTCAGGATTAACGCATTGCGAATCGCAAGAAAACCAAGACTTCCCTGAATAACTTTTTCCAGTTTTTTCGCGGCGTCAACCCGCTCGGCTTCCGAAACATTCTGCAAACGAATTTTCGTGTCGTTCAGCGTTTTCTGAAAAAGAATCGACCAGCCCGCGGCGTCCAGCTTCGCAATATCCGGCAAATTCTTCGAATCCTCGCGGCTTTGATCCGTCGGAGCAATTGAGAGCGTAATCTGTTTCAACGAATTTTCCAGCGCGGCTGGAATTTCCTTCTCCTGAGCGGTGAAAAATTCCAGCCGCTCGTTTCTCCGCGGTAAATCCATCGGCGGAGCGGAAATCCTCAACGGAACGGACCACGCGCAGACGACGCACTTCACTTCGCGATGTTCCGCAAGCCATCTCCGAATCATGGGACGAACCGTATTCTCCCAATCCTCCCGCGGCAGGTCCGCGGACCGGACATTTTTCAGAAGAATCAGGTTTTCGCGCGGAATATCCCTGGCCTCCAGATAGCGTTTCGCAATCCGCAGAGAATCAACGTCTCCGTCAACCGCCAAAACGGCGACTTCCGAAGGCTCCAACGCCGCCCGTACCGTCGTTGGAAAAAGAAAAAGAATTCCGAGAATCAGAAAAAAGCATGAACGCTTCTCCGCCTCACGGAAGCTCCGTCGGCAATTCAGACGGAAGTTCGTCTTTACTTTCATTTGCATCATCCCCGTTTTTCTCTAACTCTTCGGCGTTTACGGAAATATTACCCGACAATTCCGTCTGTTCTTCCGTTTTCTTCGCTTTCACGACGGCTTTTTCAGCGGAAACTGCGTTGGCGGATTCTTCCTCTTTCACGTCTTTACTTTCGTCGGCGACTTCGTCTTCGGCAACGTTTGCGTTCTTCCCGGAATTTTCCATCTCGATTCTTTCAACCTCTTTCACAAACGCCGCGTACTCTTTTTCCGTTTCCTTCATATCCTCAAAATTAATCAGCATCGGCGGATACTTCGGATCCAGGATGGAAATCATTCCCGCCACAAGCCACGCGTCGTCTTCAAAACGAAAAACCCAGGCAATATCTTCAAGCGTCTCGCCCTCCCGGCTTTTCACGTGCCATGTGGTCCCAACTCTGGCTCCAACGACTTTGTCTTCATCGTTTTCATCCGTTAAATATTGAACGTTTCCAAGCTCGACTTCCGAATTCTGAATAAAGTCCGGACACGGCATCCCTTTCTCATTCTTCATTTCACAGAACGCATCCCTCGTCAACATTCCACGAATCGCCTGCTCGTTATTTGTTTGAAGCGCACGAATGAAAAAATAC
>CAZWOV010000423.1:0-2758 GCA_964635645.1 uncultured Planctomycetaceae bacterium
GCGCGATTTCTATCCGCGGACCATCCGTCGTTTCCGCAATTTCAGCGAAATCATCCGACGTCGTCGAAATCTCCAGAAAAGAAGAATCGTCCGAAGTATTTTCACCCAAAGACGAAAAGTAAGCGTAAAAACCTCCGGCAACAAGCGACGAGGCCGCAACAATACCAAAAGCAATTGCTAAAAAATTATGTTTCATGGGAGTTCCTATTTTCCCGTGGTTAAAAAACCGAATCCTTTCAGTTTGATTAAGATCCAATGATCCGCCAGGAAATCTGAAGAACCTTTCGCACTAAAATTAATTTCAGGTAAACTACGTTTATTTTATGAAAAAAGAAAAATACCGTCGATTTTTGAAATTTAAATGAGAATTACCGCTAATTCTCCGATTCCAAATTAATATTTTCCGGTATCCGTTCCGTTGAATTCTCCAGCGCCGCCGCGCTTTCCCGCGTCGAAACGTCCTCGGGAATGTTGGAAACGTTGGAAACGAAACCAGGATTGGGCGTCCCGAAAACAGGATGCACCGCAGGCGCCTTAAAATCGATATTAAAACTAATCGCCGATACTTCCGGAATATTCGTTTTCCCCTCGACCGTCACGGTAAAAATTTTGTTGGGAAGCCCCGGCTTAATTCGAACGGTAACAATCTTTCCCGTCTCCGGAGTCGGAGAGATTTCAGCGAAATCGTACGAATACATATCGACGACGTCAAATTCAAAGAAATCGGCATATTGCCGATCCGTAACGCGAAGATCCGTTATTTCCAACCGACAGTCTTTCGCGAGGGAAAAAACCCGGTTAGAAGTTTTAAAAACATCAGTCGCAGGAACGCCGGCAACCTCAAGAGCCTTTTGATCCACCCAAACGACCGGGTAAACGGAACCGACGAGAGTCAATTCAAGCTCCGGTTCCGTCGGCGCGTTCGTCGGTATGCACACCGTCTGAACAAACTCCGTTTCATCCTGATTCGGGGTCCATGAAACTGTGATTCGAACCGTTTCGTCCGGGGCGGCCTCCGTTTGCGACAAGGAACATTTAACAGAATCGTCTTCCGTTTGCGGCGTTTTCAAGACCAGAGTCCCGCGCCCGGTATTCGTAACCAAAAAATCATGCGTCAGCGCGCCGACATGGTCGGAAAGAATACCAAAATCGAACTTTTTTTCGTATTTGACCAGGGGAACGTTTGCCAAAAGATGCAAATTTTGCGAATTATCCGTCTCGGCATACTGTTGGGACCATTTTTCATATTGCAGATTTCCCATAAACCAGCCGACAACGGCTCCGGCGAAGACCATAAGTCCCAGAACAGCGGTTTTTTGGATCTTATTCATAGCTTTTCCTCTGTTTCGTCAGATTCGTCCAACGCTCGTTGAGACTTTGACCTCGCGAGTCTCAACGGCGATCCATGGATTCCATAACCTCGTGCAAGACGTCGAGAAATTCCTGTTTTGAAGTATCCTGAAGCTCTTTCCCGCGTCTGTTCAGGTTTTCGTTAACTTTACAGACCGTTTCCTTCATCATTTCATGGGTTTCTTCCTTACCCCCGACCAGAGCAAAATTCGGCCCTCGCGTCAATCTCACTTCGTCGTCGGGAGACGCGTCTAAACCAACGCCAAGAAGAGAATGAATTCTATCGTTCTTTTCGTCCGATTTCATAAATATCTCCTGATGCAGATATGAAAAGCCGGAACAAACGTCCGTCTCTCTCATTACCCATTCGCGTTTATCTTTTGGCCTGATTAAGCATGGCCTTAATGGCGTCGCCCGCGGCATTTCGGGTTGATTCCTGCATTTTCTTTTCTTTTGCCATCGCGTCTTCTTCAACGTCGGTCTGTTCCAACTCGGCGTCTTTCAGATTGTGTTTTTTGGTAATAAACGAAGGCAGGTCGTCGTCCGTCGGAGCCTGTTCGCCAAAGATCGCAAACAGGTCGAGTTCGTCGTCCTCCGAACCTCCAGCCGCGGCTTCCTTTGTTTTTTTGATTTGTTTTTTCTCCGCGACCCGGGCGACGGCTTCGCTTACCGATTGAATTTTCGAAAGTTTTTGTCCGCTGACTCCTACCGTAAGCTGAATTTCAAATTCCATGGAACCAACTTTCAAAATATCGCCGTTCCGAAGTTTTTGCGGTTTCTCCACTTTTTTTCCGTTTACCAACGTGACTTCCGTCGGGTCAAGCGGCTTGATAGCGGCGTAACCTTCTTTACGAAAAATAGCGCAATGGTGTCTTCCAACTCCGTTGCCGCCCAATGTCAAATGGCAACGAGGCGATTTGCCAATTTCAAAAATTTCTTTTTTAACGGCAATTTCCTGACCTTTATGCGAGCCGGAGTTGACGATTAAAGCGACTTCCATCATGATCCAATTCCCCAAACGTTTAACGGAACCTTTTTTCCAAGTATTTTCTTTTATCATATCCCAAAACGCGCAGATTGTCAACCCATTTTCGCGAAATGATTGAAAAATTTCCGAAAATGATGAAATTCATCCAATCCCTCTCTCATCGCAACCAAACGCCCTAACGCCCGGTAATTCAATAAGAAAACGGAACCTGGTCCCCGCCCGCCTCAACGCCGCAGATAATAATAAAGACGGAATTCGCCGGGACCGTCCAGAAGCGGCTATTTAAAAGACGAAGCCCCCAAACGTTAAATTCAAATCACTGCATGGAATAAAGGAGCACGTTCACGCCGATTTTTGCCGCGTCTTCCGGCGAATAACCGACGCAACTGACAGACGGGCGCTGTTCCAATGCGCAGCTGA
>CAZWOV010000424.1:0-2756 GCA_964635645.1 uncultured Planctomycetaceae bacterium
GTTTGTTCACGCATTTCCACGCATTTTCTCGTTATTTCACGTTTGCTCTTTTTCTCTGTAATCGACTCTCGGAAGATGAATATTCCACACAATCGCCATTAATCGTCCGCCCGTGGTGAGGATAAAAGCAAGAATAAACCCCCATACCTTCATTTGTTCAGACGACAACGGAAAAATTGGAAACGAATTCCAAAAATAAAGCGCCGTGGCGCCAATAAGTACCGGAATCACGTAAAGCTCGTCGTTTAACGGCTGCGAAGGTTTACTGAGAATCACATCGCGAATTACTCCGCCTCCGCACCCCGTCAGAACCGCTAAAACCAGAACGGCAAAAAGATTCATCTCAAGCTGAACGCCAATATTGGCCGCAACGCCGGCAAACGCGCCGTACCCAAATGCGTCGAAATAATTAAAGAGGTCGGCTCGTTTCCAAAATGAAGATGGATAAAAGTAAATCAGAATAACCGGCGCAAGTATCATCCAGAAATACGCCGGATCGCAAAGAACCGCCGCTTCTCTTCCCAGAATAGCATCCCGAATCATCCCACCGCCTATAGCGGTAATTCCAGCCAAAAGCAACATTCCAATAAAATCAGGCCTCCGGTCCATCGCGCGTAACGCGCCCGATATGGCAAAAGCCGCGGTTCCTATTAAATCAAAACCATAAATAACCAACTGCGGACTATCCACTAAAAACAGCTCCTGATTTCATACTTCAACCAATAAAATCAAAAGTCCCGCCATTTTCATGGAACAGGACTTCAAAATTTCCATATCTCAACCCGCCTCCCCGCGCAACCGTATCGCAGACCCAGGGAAACGGATTCTGTTTACGAAACGCCGTTTACTTTCCGGCAATAATCAAATCAAGATCGGCGCTCTGTTTCTGAATAGGATTGCTACCGCCCTCGATCGTCATGAATCCAGAATAACCGATATCGTCAATCGCCTTACGGACGGAAGGCCAATCGACGCTGCCGGTACGAATTTCAACGAAACCGCCGAAACCGCCGCAGTCCGGATGACTCAAATCCAGTTTGAAATCTTTAACGTGCAATTTGATAATCGTATCGCTGAGCGCGTAAAGATATTCCTCCGGCTTCGCGTACTTAACGTGATTGCCAATATCAAAGTACGACTTAACCCACGGATTTTTGAAGTAACGCACCAGAGCCGCGTAAAAATCCGGGGTAACCCACAGATTATTCCAGACGTTTTCAATCGCAAGATAAACTCCCGTCTTTTCCGCAACCGGAATCAAACGCTGAATCGCCTTAATGCTGGCCTTCGTCGCTTCATTCTGCGCCTTAATGTAGTCGGCGTACGGAGCGTTATCGCCTTCAACCACTTTGGAAACCATAAGCGTTTCCGGGTCAAAATCAATTTTGAATTCACGCGGTTTCGGAGTCGTTACGCCCGTTCGGCACGGAACAACCAGAAGAGCGTTACCGCCGTATCCCTGGGTCGTTTTCAACGCCAGAGAAATGTTCTCAATATCATTTTCAAAAGAATCCGGATTGTTCACATTCGCCCAGCCGAAAAGAACGGAATGAATTTTCATCCCCATCTTTTCCGCAACTTTTCGGGCTTCGGCGGCTTTTTCAGGACCGCACTTCCAGTCTGTCGCTTCCGCGCCATGGAAACCGTTGCGTTTATAGTTGGCAAGAATATCTTCCGTCGGATAACCGCAAATCAAAGCCTTCTGAAGGCGGGTTTTCCACTGGATTTCTTCCGCGGAAAGCATTCCCGGGTTCAAATTCCAGCAGGAAGCGGCGGCGGTTAACGCCATGGCATTTTTCAAAAATTCACGTCTTTTCATGTCCATATCTCCTAATTACGGGGGGGCGGAAAGGTTGATTAAACAAAAGGCCAATCAACGTTCGTTTTCCTGCGGAAAATTTCACGATCGTCGAATTACCCAATATGCCAATTATCATCAGTATATCAGGTAAAAGGCCGCGAGTCAAGCCTTTCCCCGAAAAAATTTCAAAAAACAGCCCCCAATACTTAATTGCGAATTACGGAAACTATCGCCGCTTCATACGGAACGAACGCATGGAATAAGGAGCCAGTTTTACCGTAAGAGTTTTTCCCGAAACATTAATCTTGACATTCCGGGCAAGGTCCACCACATATTCGGACGAAACAGGAATTTTGACCTCCGCATATTCGGCGCTCGTATTGACGGCGTAAAACCAGGTAAAATTCTCATACGTGCAATAACGGACTTTAACGTCTCCCAAAGAACACTCGTGATCCTGGAACGGAACGGCGGGAAGAGCTCGAAACGCGGCGCTGAACGCGGCCAGTTTTTCTTCCATTCCATAAGTTCCGATCAGAAAACCGCCTTTCGTAATTCCCTGAATATCATGGTATTTAAGAGGCTCCACGTAATGCTTCATCGCGTAAAAATCCGTTGGATTCAACGTCGAAACACGCCATTTGTGTTCCTTAAACCAGTCGGCGGTCATTGATTTGGTATCGTCCGAACCTATCGCAGATTCCCAGTAACGATCATGATGATGGACCCAGACGTTTCGAGACGGTTTCAAAGAAGCGTACATTTCTGCCGTTTCTTCCGTATTTCGCAGACGCGCGCGAATATCGTCCGGTTTCCGATTTTCCGTCCATCGATAGTCTGCCGGAAAGATGGTTTGATCGATGAAAATATTCGGAACGTCGGCAAAATACTTCGCGTCGACTCCCATTTCTCGGTTAATAATCTCCCAGAAATCGCGTTCCGTACCGGCGTCGTA
>CAZWOV010000425.1:0-2746 GCA_964635645.1 uncultured Planctomycetaceae bacterium
ATGAACAAACAGAAAACGTTTCTGAAAATAAAGAAATTAAGGAAAATAAAGAAAACGTCTGGAAATATACCGCGCGGAGCAATACCGTGGCGGTGGTTTCGGACGGAACTGCCGTTCTCGGACTCGGAAATATCGGTCCTGAAGCGGGAATGCCCGTTATGGAAGGAAAAGCCGTTCTTTTTAAGCGTTTTGCAGATATCGACGCGATGGCGTTGTGTCTTGGTAAAGTGTTTAACGAGAAGGGACGGACGGACGCGGCGAAACTGATTGAAACGGTGGAACGTCTTGAACCGTCGTTCGGCGGTATTAATCTTGAGGACGTCGGTTCTCCCGCCTGTTTCGAAGTAGAGCAGACTCTTAAGAAACGGATGAATATTCCGGTTTTTCACGACGACCAGCACGGAACGGCGATTATTTCTCTGGCGGCAATTCTTAATGCTCTGAAAATAGTCGGCAAGGATATTGCCAAATGTCGATTTGTCGTGAACGGCGCGGGCGCGGCGGGAATTTCGTGCAGCGAGCTTTACGTTACTGCGGGAGCTGACCGCCGTAATTTCCTGATGTTTGACAGTAAGGGCGTCATCAGTACGAAACGTACGGATCTGAATGCGGAAAAAGCTCGTTTTGCCGCGGATACGGAAGTAACTTCTCTTGCGGAAGCGCTCGCAGGAGCGGACGTCTTTTTGGGGTTGAGCGTAGGCGGCTGCGTGACTCCGGAGATGGTTAAGTCGATGGCGCCGGGCGCGATTATTTTCGCGATGGCTAACCCTGTTCCGGAAATAGATCCGGCGCTTGCTCGAGAAGCGGGAGCCGCGGTGGTCGGAACCGGGCGAAGCGATTTTCCGAACCAGATAAACAACGTGCTCGGATTTCCGGGAATATTCCGCGGGGCCCTGGACGCGCGCGCGAAGGACGTCAACGTGGAAATGCAGCTTGCCGCCAGCCGCGCCATTGCCGAAGTTGCGTGCGAAAAGGTTCCGGAAGATGTGAAAGCGTATCTGAAAATTGCGTATCCGGCAGACTATGCGGCGGGCGTTTTTGAGCCGGACGCGCCGCTTTCGAACAATTACGTGATTCCGAAACCGTTTGACTCCAGAGTCGTTCCGCGCGTGGCCCGTTATGTTGCCGAAGCGGCGATGAGGACGGGAACCGCTCAAATCGTTATTGACGATTTGGACGCTTATGAAGCGGAAGTAGCCGCGAGGATTCGCCGGGCCAATCAGCGATAAGACGCGCTGACTCGGGGCTTTTTTGGAAAGAAATTTAAGTCCGAAAGGAATTTAAATTGGAAAAACGGGGTTGCGTTTGGGAACGCGGCCCCGTTTTGAGAAAAGTTTCCGATTTGAAGTTTCGGCGCGGGAAATGTTACTTTTTACTGTTTGCGCGTATCTGATACATTGCGCGGCCAATTTCCCGAACTTTTGAAATCAGTTCCGGATAGGGCGTATCTCCGATATCGACTAATCCGATCTGATAGTTTTCACCGTCAAAACGACCAGTAGTCGCCTGTGCGCCGTACTGGAACCAGTGCGTTCCGACGATGATCGGATTTTCCAATGCGGAACGAACGTAACGGTAGTACTTTTCCGCTCGTTCGTTCTGGTCTTTGGCTCCTCTCAAACCGGTGTGGAAGACTCCGCGGTCCAACGCTCCAAAATGAAACTCTCCAATGACGACCGGCATGTCGATTCCTTCCGGCAGTTTGAAGCTCTCGAGGTGTTCTTCGTATCGATTGTAGCTCATGACGTCGACGTATTTCGCCATGGCGTACGCGGCCCGGTCGCATGTCCAGGCGAATCGGCAGCCCAGATCCAGCGTTTCGGGAGCCTGCGCGCGAAGTTCTTCGTGAATTACTTCAAAATACTTCTCGGCAATTACGGAGTAAAATTCTTCAAGGTCTTCGTTCATTTCATTTTTTTGACGGACGTCGGTCGTCTGAAGGAGAGCGTCCCAGTCGGCGTATTCTGTTTTCCAGACGGAATTAAGTTTTTCGACGGTTCCGTATTTGCTTTGGAGTCGCTTTACGAACTCGATTTTAGCGGGCTGATCGGCCGACGAGACGAGAGACGCGAAGGAGAGCGAGGTCTGATTTCCCCACGAGAGTTCGTTATTGACGAACGCTCCGACGCAGTATGGTGAGTTGAGTAATTCTTTTTTTTGCGTAACGGATTTGCGAATAGATTTTCGAAATTCATCGGTGAAAGGATCGGGGAATTTCCCCCAATACCCTGCGGAACCTTCGATATTTCGGCCGCCGGCGTACAGGGTGGCGACGAACGGCGTTTTCTGCATGGAATAAATATCGCCGGAGGACCAGTTTCCGATAGTATTCATGGCCCAGCTTGCGAGGCGTTCATGAGCCAGCTCGTTGTGGATTTGAGCGAAATTATCGCCGTATTTTCGTTTCAGATTGGATCTCGTCCAGTTAAAGGCGCGGACGACTCCTTTATCTCCGTAGTATCCGATATGCGTGGACGAGGTGTAGTAAAAAGGAGATTTTTCCGGAAGACCTTCGAAATAATGTTCGCGGTATTGAATGGGGCCGTTTCCGTTATCCATGCCGACGCAGTCCGTTCCGTGCGACCAGAAAAGACGGCCTTCCGGGGTGACGAGCCACCATTTTCCATCGATTTTTTCCGTTCGGAAACGTCCGGTGGCTTTGAGTTGAGGTCCGTTAAGCCAACCTCCGTATCGATCCCAGTTTTCAGGACGCGGGTTGGCGGCAAGGTCCGCTTTTTCGGCTTTG
>CAZWOV010000426.1:0-2745 GCA_964635645.1 uncultured Planctomycetaceae bacterium
TGGAACTTACCGGCCAGCTTCGGCGCGAGAGCGGAACGCGTCCCGCCTGCCAGAATGAGGAATCCGGTCAGCGTCAGAAGAAAAATCAAAAAACAAAGTCGAATTTTCATGAAATTTCCTGAAAGTTAAAAATATTTAACGAGGCTTTGAGTCTGAACCGCAACGGAAAATCAGCGCATAGTTCCTCTGGAAATCAAAATTCTCAAAGGCATAAACGATGAACAATACGTCAAAATACTCAAAAACCAATAAAAAAGCGATGGAATAAAGACGACTCGGCGCCCAAATTTCCGTTGAACGGCTCGAATTGATTTGCGCACGACTCTTTCCGGATTGTCCCACATGAAGTTTGGGATTTTTTCATAGAGCGCGGCGCTGTTTTGCATTGTTTCGGAAGAATGAAATCCCGTACGAACAAAACCGGGGCAAAGCGCCTGAACGAAAACGCCGGTTTTCTGACAGTCGCATTGAAGCGCTTTGGAGAAAGCGACCAAAAAAGCTTTCGACGCCGAATAGTCGGCGGCTCCTTTTGACGCAAGCCATGCCGCGACGGACGCGATGTTGACGATGAATCCGCGTCTGTTCGCGTTCATTGGAATAAGAGCGGAACGGCATAGACGCATTGGAGTAATCGCATGAAGAGTGATCATTCGGGTTTCAATTTCCGGCGATGCATTGGGAAAAACCGCGTTTCCGGAACCGAATCCTGCGGCGTTTACCATCCACAGAAGCGAGTCGGATTTTTGAATTTTTTTTTCGAGACGTTCAATGTTTTCCAGTACGGAGAGATCCAGCTCCATGGTTTCGACTGAAATGGAATATGCTTTTTCCAATTCTTCTTTCAGTTTGTCCAGAATGTATCCGCGACGGGCAATTAACAGAAGATCATTTCCCAGAGCGGCCAACTGACGCGCAAATTCTTTGCCCATACCGTCGGAAGCTCCCGTCACGACGGCTAACGGTCTGTTTGACATGAATTTTCTCCAGTATCCGCTGATGTTTGAAAACGTCGAATATCCTCTATTTATTTTAAATCAAATCGAGAGAAATGTCAAGGGCCCGAAACAAATAATCGATAAAAGAGTCGCAGGAAATTTCTAATCCGGATTAAAGCGGGGAGTGAAAATTTCAGCTGCCGGCGCGGCGAAGCTGATTCAGAAGTCCCTGAATTTCCTGATGAATCGGTTCTGTTTGACGAATGACGAGGGTCCCGTTGGGAAGCCAGAACTGGATTTGTCCAGTTCCTCCGTTCGCGTCCCATGAGTCGGGATGAATTGTTTGTTGAATCACGTCGACCAGGTTTTCGCCCGATTCCTGGATCGTCTGATTTTGAGCGGTATTTTTAACCGAAAAGTTGGGAACGGGCGCGCCGTTTGGCGCTTGTCCAAGTTCATGCCGCTTCGCGCGTTTGACGCTTTCCGGCGTTTTTTTTGGGGCCGTTGAATTTTTTAGAATCAGAACGGACAGCCGATCAAGTTTTTGACAAAGAGAACGCAGGAGATTCTCTTTTACCGTCGGCGTGAGAGTCGCGTCGTTTTTCAGAGCCAGATAAAGGCCGAGCAATTCGGACGCGGCGCTTTGAGCTTCGGAGGGTTCGACGGTTTTCCAGCGTTTCAGCGAGTCGCGGATTTCTTTTTGGAGTTCTTTGCCGGTTAGAGAAATTTCTGGAATGGAAATATCTGGAAATTCTTTCGGCAGAGATTGAGAAGAAATTTCTTCTGCGTATCCGAGGTTGGAAAGAATAAAAACCAGGGAAAATAACGGGAGCAACGCGCTGGTTTTTTTCCAGGCGAGGAACTGAAAAAATGAAAACATGCGCGTTTCTCCTTTGGAAATCTGAAATTTACTTTTCAGGGGTAATTTTCAACGCCAGCGTCGATTCCGGCGCAATCTCGAAAGAACCGGTAAGAATCTCTATTTTCCCCTTGAGTTTCGGCTCAAAATCGGTGATTTCAGCAGAAATGGTTTCTTTTTCAGGATTGAATAGCGTCAGGAAATAATGTCCGTCTTCCGGGTTTCCAAAACGTTCGACAAGCAACCGCGAATCGTTAACGCGGACTCCTGTGAGCGGTTCCCAACCGGCTTCGCCAATCATGCGGCAGAGCGGAAGATATTTTTTGAAAAGCGGTCGATCCCGCTCGTAAAGTTCAGGATTTTTGAAATAGTGTTTGGTAGAGGCGTCGCCGCTGAAAAAACTTGGGAACATCCCGAACGCAAGAGACCGCTGCATGAATTTTTCGCTTAATTCGTATGAAAAATTGGAAAAGTCGGTATTCTGAAGGAAGCAGAAAGGTTTTCCCGCGCAAATCATCCGGCGATATTGGAGTTCCTCAATCGACATGGGGGTCCATTTTCCGTTCCAGTTCCAATTGGATTCGGTTCCCATGACGTCCAACAGCGGAGCAAGCCAGAAAATGCGGATGGGAGTGGAGTTGGCCATCATGAGCTTTCCGGCGGCGTGAACGTCCCGTTCAATACCGCGCACATATTCAAAAGTAGTGAGACCGCGGAAAATCACGGGCGTTTTGCGATCAAGCGAGAAAGTCAAGGGCGTTTCTACGCAGGGTAAATGGTCCTTACGAAAATCGAGCTGGGCAGTGACGTAGCCTTCGGCCGAGTCAATGTATTCGCCGTCGATTCCGGGACCCGGCAACGGTACGTTCGTTGGATCATCTGTTTTGGGATAGACTTTTTGAACGTAAGAATTATTCCATTTATTTTTGAAATCGGAATTGCCGGGGATAT
>CAZWOV010000427.1:0-2743 GCA_964635645.1 uncultured Planctomycetaceae bacterium
AAGCCGCGTTTCGCCGACGATGATTCTGAAAAATTTCAAGACGCTGAATTTACTGAACCAGAAAGATTGCGCCTCCCGGTTGCGCGCAAAAATCCGCAGACTTCTTTTGGAATTGAGCGATAGTAAACGATCTAAAAACGAAATCTGGCAGGATATCGTTAAAACGTCTACCGATCTCGGACTTCGTTTTGGGGAAGCGTACGATTCGCCCTTTTTTCCCGATGTTCTTGAACCGTTTGCGGATGAAATGCCGGAGTTCATTTCCGAGGATGAGGCGAAAGAACTTTTTGAGAAAGCGCCGTTCTCACAAAAAAGACAAACTCAAACGTCCGATTTGCCGTTGATTATTTCGTCCGCTTTTTTTCTACGGGTGATTCAAGTACTTGAAGAACGGAATGCGGGAAATGAAGAGGCGCTGGAAACGGTTTTGGCAGGAACGTTTCAGGATAAAAGTGAAAATCCAAATTATTCCAATCCGCTTCAAAAACTTACGCCGTCGGAACAGGAAAATATTCTGCGCGTCCGAAAAGAGTTTCAGGGAACGCAAATCGTTCTCATCGGCGGTAATCCTCATCCGGAGATTAAATCGAGACTTGAAACGCTATTTAATGCGGAATTTATTTGGGAAGAGTGCGGACGCCACAGCTCCATGAGCCGATATGAACCGTGGATTAATAGCGGGAAAGTTTCATGTTTTATCGTGCGGAAGTCAAAATGTTCTCATTTTCAGTATCTTGAGCTGGTCCGCGCATTTCAGGCCGCTGGGAAAAAGTGCGTTCGTCTTCGCAGTGAAATTAATCCCTCGGCTATTGCGGCTAAAATAATTAAACAGTGTCTTTCAGACAATCGCTAAAATCTCGTTCGGCAACTTATTTCAACTCAAGCGAACTTTTTCAGGAGTAGAAAAAGCCGCTTGAGTTCAATTCGGATTATTTCCGTATCGGAACAGTCTTTTCAATGGGTACGCCGCCGACTGTCGCCGCCGCGTTATGGCGGCTGGAAAGCGATTCCTTTTCAAGAAGCAGTACGGTCAGGGAGATTCCAAGCGTTAGTCCGGCGGCAAAGATTAAAAAAGTTTTTGCCGGCTTGCAGTCCGACCAACCCTGCTGAAACGAAATTAATTTTTCAGACACCGCGTCCTCCCGTTTATTTATTTTCAGAAACAGGAGTTTCCGGCGTTTCAGCAACGGTTGCCGAAGCGGTTGCCGCGGATGGGTTTTGGGTTTTGGAGGAATCTTTGCTTGAATTACTTACCATGCCGACAAGAAGAAATCCCACGACGCAAAGAATAAGCATGATCAGACCGGAACGTCCCGGATGATCATTACCGTCCCAAGAGGAATTTTCCGTATTCTGATTGGCGTTTTCATTATTTTTATTCAAATTTTCACTCATGATATTCTCCTGAAACAAGAAAAAGACGCGTTATCTCCCAATCGATTTTTTACGTTAAAAAATCCGGATAAATTTGGAGACTAAAATAAACGGGCGCACTGTTTCAGATAGAAATCAATTTCGCATCGGATGGTTCATCTGCGCATGAAGATAATGCGACAGTAACTCAAGACGCATTTCCGAAACAGAGGAAAAATGAGAAGAATTTCCTCGAAAGGGAATCATTGAAATAAAGTAATTTCCAACGAAAGACGACGGCGCGTTTCGCAAAATACCACCCTGGGTGAAAATCAATGGAAGAGGCCTGACCAGAAAAAAAAGCTGGTCGGTCGTTTGGCAGGAAACATGACATTTCCCCGATTCGTTTTCAGGTTGACGCGTTTCTCCATGAAAAGGAAACCAGAGCTGAAAAAGCAAAAGAAGAACGAGTCCGAAAACGATTCGTTCGCAGACTGTTCGTCGCTTCTGATTTTGCTGTTTGCCGATTTCTTTGAATTTCATACGGAACGCTCCGCGAAAATCTCTTCCAAAAATCTTTTTGCCGTTCGTTGATTAACGATATGAATTTTTGGCGTTCTTTTCCAATTTTGCGTTACCGCGCTTGTTTTGGGGATTCAATAAACGCAAAAGCATTTTGCCGAACGATTGAATCGCGCAGAGAAAAAGTCTTCCCAAAAGGATAGGGGATGACGCGGATAAACGCTTGCCAGAACTCCCCGCGAACGCTCCGGGCAATTGCGGAATGCATTTATTTTTCCAAAAGGAGCTTAAATTAACGAAAAAACGCCTTTCAAAAACAAACACATATTTAATATATCGTATTTTAGTAAAGGCGTCAATGACCACTTCCTGAAAATTTTAGTTTTTTTTTAAGAATAAAAATTTTCAAAAAAACTTCAACTTTATTACGGAAAGGGATTTACGAAATTTTTGAATATGTTAAAATGAAGAAAATCCTTTTATTTCCGCTACGTTGCTCAAAGGAGTTTCACATGAAGCGCATTTTATTCCGTTTATTATTTATGTTTTCCGTTTTGTTTGCGTTCTGTTTTTTTCAGGAATCCGCAGTTTTATCGGCCGAGTCTTTGGCGTCTTCCGAAAGCGACGAGTCCGTTCAGGGCGGCGAGGAAGGGCCGATGATTCTTTCCGGTTACGAAGGCAAACAGGCTCTGCGGGTCGAAGCGTCTCCGTTTGAAGCGAAAGGAAAGCGTTCGCGGATGAAAGGTCTTTATGCCGACTCGCTGCTTTTTCTTCCGGTTCCGATTCTGAATGAAAAGGGCGAAATTCAGGAGGAAACGGACGCGACGTCAGAGATTCCTGCTCATGAACGGGTTAAGCGGTTTCTGAA
>CAZWOV010000428.1:0-2742 GCA_964635645.1 uncultured Planctomycetaceae bacterium
AGAAAATTCTTGAATTAAACGCTCAACATCCCCTTTCTCTTGTCGTAAATCTTCATAACGACACGGTTACGGACTACTGCGACGCCTGCGGTCCGTCTGAAACATACGAAGCGTTTCAGGAACTGGAAAACCGGATGACCGCTTCCAAATTTTACGATCCGCTCGCCACAAAACCCTGTCGAATCATTACGGACCCGACTCAATCCGTTCCAACCACATTTGCGCTCTGGTGGGATCAACAGATTCCAACGTTCATGATGGAGCAAAAGGTATCCAAAAATCATCGGATCGGCAGGTTCCCAACCGCGCGGGACTCGCAGGTACGCGGAGCGTTTCTTGCCGTCAGTCTGTTCAGAACGTTTGAAAAAGCAGAAAAACGTTAAATAATTCCATGTTTCCATGAACGCGCTCTTTCGAGTACGCTCGCGCTAAAATCACCCTACCTTTATTTTCAGAGGAAAATCATGTTTAATCGGTTTCCCCCCATTCGTTTCTTTCGCCCCTCAACCGCCGTGGTCATCCTCACGCTCGCCGTCGCTTTCCTCTTTCTCCCGCGTCCGCTCCCCGCGGCAACGCCGGATAGTTCCGCGTCGCCTCCGTCCCAGGAAACCGGGATTCCATCGCTGAAAACGCTGAATCCCAACCATCCGCGCGTTTTTATGTCCGCCAGTCAGCGCGATGAAACCGCGAAACTGCTCAAAACAGACGAGAATCTTCAAGAACTTTACCGGGCGGTTGAACGTGAAGCGCAAAAATATCTGAACGACCCCGCAACCGTTGAATATATCGTCGTGGGTCCCCGTCTTCTGACCCAAAGCCGTCGGTGTCTGCGACGCGTTCTGGCTCTCGGAACAGTCTACCGTCTTTCCGAAAACGCCTCCCTTCGCGCCGCATGCCTCAAACGCGCCGCGGCCGAAATCCGCGCGGCCGCCTCTTTTCCGGACTGGAACCCGTCGCATTTCCTCGACACGGCTGAAATGACCGCCGCCTTTGCGATTGCGTACGACTGGTTTTTCTCCGAACTCACGAACGAAGAAAAAACGACGATGGTCAACGCGATTTACGAAAAGGGACTCGTTCCGGGAAGCCGGGTCAAAAACGGATGGAAACGTTCCAAATTTAACTGGAAACCGGTATGCAACGCCGGAATGACGATGGGAGCGTTGCCAATCGCGGACGCGCCGGAAGTTCAAACGCAGGAAAAACAGGCCGTTATTGAGAAGACCATTCAGGACGGCGTTCAATCGGTTGGAATCGCCATGCAGTCTTTCGCGCCTGACGGAGCGTGGGCGGAGGGTCCCGCATACTGGTGCTACACGACGCTCTACACGCTGTTCTACGTCGAAGCGCTGGAATCTTCGCTTGGTTCAGATTTCGGCCTTTGCAGTTTTGAAGGTTTCAGCAAAACCGCCGACGCCCAGATCGCCGTTGGTTCTCCAACCGGTTCGTCGTTCAATTTCGCCGACGCGGGCGCCGGAAACGTCGCAAACTCTCAACTCATGTGGTTCGCAAACCGTTTTGACCGTCCAGAGTGGACCCGCGTCTATCTCGACGGACGTCGAGACGTTTTTCCAACCGCCGTCTGGTGGTATCGCCCGGTAAAAATCGACATGTCGAGCGTTCCGCTTGATTTCGCATTCCGCGAAGCGGAAATTGCGACCTTCCGAAGCTCCTGGACCGACCTGAACGCCTGGTTCGTCGGATTCAAGGCCGGCGGAAACGCAGTCAACCACAGCCATCTGGAACTTGGGAATTTTATTCTTGACCACGATTCAATCCGCTGGGCGATCGATCTCGGAGCGGACGACTACAATTTGCCGGGATACTTCGGAAAATTACGCTGGACCTACTACCGACTTGCGACCCGCGGGCAGAATACCCTCTGCGTAGACGGTCAAAATCAGTCGCCCAAAGCCTTCGCAAAAATTGAAAATTTCCAATCTACGCCAGACGCAGGACAGGCTTCCGCCGACCTTTCCGAAGCGTACGCCGACCAGCTTGAATACGCCAAACGTTCGATTTGCCTGAATCGCCGGGAATCTTTTGTTTCGATTACGGATGAGATAGGCCCCGGCGTTGGTGAAAACGTCGGTAAATCAATCGTCTGGCAGTTCCACACCCGCGCGGAAATTACGCTTGCTGAAGACGGGAAATCCGCAATCCTGACGCAAAAGGCGGGAAAGGAAGAAAAGAAAATGACGGTCGTTCTTAAAGACGCGACGAATCCGGACGCCAGATTTGAGGTTCTTCCCACGACGCAGGGCCCCGATGAAAATCCGAACAAAGGCGTTCAACGACTCGCGGTTTCTCTTCCGGTAACCCGGGAAAACCAGCGGCTTAAAGTAACGTTCAAGGCGCCGTGAGTTTCATCCGTCGCGGCAAGCCTGGAAAACTCGCGATAAAAATAAAGCGCGTCCTTTGAAAAAGTCAACGCGCTTTATTTTATTTTGAGCAAAACTCATGAAACAGCAAGCCGCTCCCGAGCGTTTTTTCCTGCCGTAACGCCCGAGGAAAATGCGAATTGGAGATTGAAACCGCCGGTATCTCCGTCCACGTCCAAAACTTCCCCGGCAAAAAAAAGTCCCGGAATTTTGCGCGACTCCATCGCGCGGCGATCTATTTCAGAAAGCGCGATTCCGCCCGCCGTCGCCATCGCTTCACGAAAACTCCCGACGCGCTGAATCTCAAAAGGAAATTCCGTCAGAACGGAAAGAATCGCCTTGCGCTGCGTTTTCGTAATCT
>CAZWOV010000429.1:0-2729 GCA_964635645.1 uncultured Planctomycetaceae bacterium
TAAATCACGCCGACGAAACTCCGCTCAACAGAAAAGCATACCGCAATATCCGACGACGTTCTTTGTTTCGCCTCCCGCGTCGGCGCTCGTCGAGTGTCCTACGGTTGCGCAGCGATTAAGCAATCCCAGTTCCCGGAGAGTCATCATCATGAAAGCGCACGGCAACGCGCCGCACATCGACGCCTTATTTTCACGAACAATCTTCAGCGCCTCTTCAGGCTCAAGAGCGCGCAGCGCTTCCATGATTAACCGATCGATACGCTGGGTTTCGTCAAGCGATGCGTAATGATTCAAATCTGAACTCGCGATCAACGAAGGTCTCTGCGGCAATGAAGCGATCCATTCCGCCAATTGCTTTGCCGATTCCGCCAGAACTCTCTCTCCCCCCTGCATAACGGCGCCGATCACATGCGAACCGGGAGCCAGTCTGGAAAGGAAGGGCAGAATCACTTCAATCGAATGTTCCCGATCATGGGCCAGCGAATCAAGCTGAAATCGCGGCACGGATTCAACCAGAGCTCTGCTCATGTTTTCATCTCCTTCCATCGGACGGCCCGGCAAATTCCAGCGCGAAGCGGGACAAACGCCCCAATCGACTCCAAGCGCATGGTGTTTCGGCGCAAAAATCATAATCCGATTCGCAAGACGCATTCGCACAAGAGTTTGCGCGATAAGTTTACCCGAATACTTCCATCCGCCGTGAGGAACCAACGCTCCGGCAAAATCTTCTTTCTCCATACCTCCCGGAGTAAAAAATTCATCTAGAGTCCGTTCCATCGTACCGGCTTCGGCAGGATAGAAAAGTCCTGCGCAGACGGACGGACGGGGAGTCGAACGAATCGTCGGCTTCTGAACCGTACTGGTCATGAAAGCGATATCCGTACATGCCGCGCTCGCGGAAAAAATCTGCGTCGCCTCGTCCAACTCAAACCTGGAGCTTTTCAAAATGTCTTCAAGAATCGATTCCGGCTTCTTACCCGGCGCATAACCAAAAATCCATTTCCCAAAACGCGCCGCAAGAATGCCGGAATGCCGGGTATCGATTGGAGAAACGTCCGCCGTCTCGGCGTCCCCGAGAAGCTGTGCGTCCCAGAAAACGCAAAGCGCGGTTTTCTGAAGATCCGCAGGTTTCAAACGACGCTGACGCATCGCCATTGCCGCATTACGCGAAAG
This sequence comes from uncultured Planctomycetaceae bacterium, assembly GCA_964635645.1. GTDB lineage: Bacteria > Planctomycetota > Planctomycetia > Pirellulales > Thermoguttaceae > RGIG3701. The sequence goes on from CAZWOV010000429.1 coordinate 1,174, forward strand.
TTCAAGCAAAGTTGATTGAAGAGGCTGCGGACGATTCAGATGGATCTGAGCGCAGTCCGCGCTGATACTGCTCAACCGAACGCGAAGACAGGCTCCGCTCACATTTCCGTCGAACGCTCCCGGAAGATAAGGGTCGGGAATCATGTTCTCATACTGTTTGCCGATATTGCGATAACAGTGATCCGCAAGCCGGGCAATATCGTTACGGGTCGGCCCTTTCGGCTCGACAAGAATCTGAGAAGCCAATTCATTCGGAACGGCGTCGCGAAGCGATCCGGAAAAAACCATTCCCTGAAAACGAAAAACAAGCGTATTTTCTTCTTTCCACGCATGACGGGGAAGGCGCGCCTTTTCGCAGGTTTGTTCAAGAAAAGTTTCTGGATTCAATTTCATTTCCACCGCGACTCCCGGAAGTAAAAGTCCGCGGCGTTCTCCCTGAACGACCAGAAGACCATGTTTTCCAATCTCCACAAAATTCTTTCGACTCTCTCCATGCGCGCCGATAAGTTCCGGAGAAAAAAGAATCCAAACGTCCATTTCCATTTCGTTAATCTCATGATTCTCGATTGCTGGAAAACGAATATCATCAACCGCGGCTCGATGCGCCGCCTGTTCCAGCGCGTAAAAAAGCGGAACGTTTTCCCCGGTAAAACCGCAGCAGGCGCGAAGTTGACGAAAACGCTTGAGACTGACGAATACGCCGTAAACAGGAACGTCGCCCGCCCCGGCAAGTTCCTCTTTCTCTATCGTATTTTCATATCGGGCAATCGTCATTGCCGCCTTTTTGCCCGCAGTTTTCAATATCGCGTTTTGCTGCGCCTCGCTGAAAATCGGGGCGGTATTCATCGTCTTATTCATGAAAATCCTTCCAATGCCTCTTGATGCGTTCATTGAGACTTTTGAACGAAAATAAAAATTTAAATTCCCGTTTCAGAATAAGCAAATTTCTTTTTCTTGTAAATAGGAATTTCATAAAATTTAAGGATTAATTAAACCTGGTCGGCGTCCGCACTTTAAATGAGACTGCTCAAACGGATTGCCGATAGCAATAAAATTATTATCTAAAGATTCCGTAAAATTTATTTTCCAATAAAGAATTTTAAAATTTTTAATTTTTTTGGATTAAAATTTGTCGGACCGGCTTGATTTTAAGTTTAAACAAGCTACAATATGAGAAAAGATTAAATTTAAATTGTCCAGTTATTTATGAAAGGAAAATAAAATGAGAAAAACCAGTATTGCGCTTTCCGTTATTTGTACTGCGGCTCTCTCCGCGGCCGTTTCAGCTCAGGAAGCGGCTCCCGTTGAAAATATCCTTGAAACTGTAGTTGAAAAAACTGAAGAAGTCGTCGCGGAACAGGCTCCCGCCGTAGACGAAGCCGCCGCCAAGGCCGAAGCTGAAGCAAAAGCCGCCGAAGAAAAAGCCAAGGCCGAAGCCGAAGCAAAAGCCGCCGAAGAAAAGGCCAAGGCCGAAGCTGAAGCAAAAGCCGCCGAAGAAAAAGCCAAGGCCGAAGCTGAAGCAAAAGCCGCCGAAGAAAAAGCCAAGGCCGAAGCTG
>CAZWOV010000430.1:0-2728 GCA_964635645.1 uncultured Planctomycetaceae bacterium
TTGACGATGGATCCCGGGGCGATTCTGGATATGGACGTTACGAATTGGGGAATTTCGGATAAACTGGTGATTTCTGAAAATTTATCTCTCGACGGCGCTCAGATCTCGTTGAATTTTGCCGACGCGGTGGATTTCAGCAAAATTGAATACGGGGATTATCTTGACCTTGATTTGATCGGCGGCGCGGAGGTTTCCGGCGTTCCGACGCTGGTTTACGACGAGTCGATCAACGGTCTTTTCAGTTATCCCAGCGCATATCTTGCGCCGGTCGTCAGCAACGGGCAACTGTTCATTATGGCCGCCGGCGATCCGAACGCCGTTCCTGAACCCGGCGCGTTTACTTTGTGCCTGATCGGTATTGGATTAGGAGCGTTCTGTTTCAGAAAACGCCGCGCATAACGTTCCTTTTCCCGCGGCGTTCGTGGAAAACAGGAGTTGGATTCTGACAAAATAAGGCGACTTTGCGTTTTGTTTTGCCTGGAATTTTAATAATTTTCCCCTTTTTTGGAGGAGAAACGTCTGCGCGACCTTGCCAAAAGAAGTAAAAAGCGGTAAAATAAGCGGAAAGTTTAACCCTTTTCAGGAAAACAGTTTAATTCAGGATCTTACTCATGACGGAACCATATTTTCAGAAACTGTTTGCCGAGCGTATCGGCGGCGTTAATTACGGAAAAAGCACCGAAATCTACAAATTTGAAAAAATCAAGTGCGCCAAGCGGAAAGCTTTGGCCGACTATCCGGACCGCAAGCTTCTTGATTTTGGGATTGGGGAAAACGACGTGCCCGCCGCGCCGTCTGTCGTGAAAGTTCTTCAGGAGGAATGCGGCAAATCGGAAAACCGCGGTTATGCCGATAACGGAATTCCCGTGTTTAAGGAAGCGGTTGCCAATTTTATGAAACGCTGGTTCAATGTGGAACTTGACCCGGCGACGCAGGTAATTCATGGTATCGGTTCCAAACCTGCTCTGGCGATGATTCCGCAATGTTTTATTAATCCAGGCGACGTTACGCTTATGACCGTTCCCGGATATCCGGTTGCGGCGACGCATACGCGCTATTGCGGCGGTGAAGTTTTCAATCTGCCTCTTCTTCCCGAGAATGATTTTTATCCCGACCTGGACAATATTCCGGAAGACATTTTGAAACGCGCCAAGTTGCTGGTCATCAACTATCCAAACAGTCCGACTGGAAAATACGCTTCGCCGGAATTTTTTGAAAAGGTCGTCGCTTTTGCAAAGAAAAACGAGATCGTCGTGGTGAACGACGCCGCGCACATTATGCTCAGCCACCAGGACCGTCCCCGTTCCTTCCTGGAAACGCCGGGAGCTCTGGACGTCGGAATCGAGACTTATTCCATGTCGAAAGGCTGGAACATGATCGGCTGGCGTTTGGGGTGGGTTTGCGGAAACGCGACTCTTGTCCGCGCTTACGGCGATGTGAAAGACAATAGCGATTCCGGACAGTTCAAAGCCATTCAAGTTGCCAGCGCCGCCGCGCTTAACGATGATTCCATCCCGAAGCAGACGGAAATCAAGTATCTGCGTCGGTTGAAAAAGTTGGTTCAAATGCTCCGTAGCGTCGGTTTTCAGTGTGAAGTTCCCGGAGGATCCTATTTCCTTTACGCTCCGGCCCCCAAAGCCTTAGGTTCCGGAACCGTTTTCGCAAACGCGGAGGAGGTCAGTCAATACCTCATTACTCAATGCTCGATCTGTACCGTTCCGTGGGATAACGCAGGTCCATACCTCCGATTCAGCGTCACCTACGAAGCGGCGGATGAAGCGGAGGAGGATCAGCTGATGGAGGAAACGCGACAGCGTCTGGAAAATTTGCATTTCGTTTTTTAATTGAATCGATGATCGTCCGTGGTGTGGAATTTCATATTTTGAAAGAAAGGGTTTCCATGAACAGACATTTTTTCTTTGTCCTGCTTCCCCTTGCCGTTCTGCTGATTTTGCCAGGATGCGATAAAACGAATAAATTCAATCCGAGTAAAGGATTGGACGTCGTGAATCGTCTCAAGAGTGCGGAAACCAGTAGCGATTCGATGGATTTAGCCAAATTGGCGGTCGACCAGAAAGTCGTTCTTAAAGATCGCGTCGGCGCAATGGAAACCATGCGGAAAGCGGTTCGTTTCTGTTCCGATATTCAGGACCCGCGAGAACGTATTGAAGTTTATTCGCAGATTGCGGCGTCTTATTCTTCTCTTAACGCTCTGCCGGAAGCGAGGAAGGCCCTCGTCAACGCTATGAGCGCTTACCAGAGTTGGGACGAGGAAACGCTTAAAGCGAGAGCCAAGAGTAAAAAATCTCCCACGCAGGGCGATTTGGAAAGTTTTGCGGACGAAAAAGTGCAAATGCTTCTCAGTCTTGCGAAGGCGCAAATGAATATTGCGCCGGGCGAAGCGCAGAATACGCTTATGCTTGCGCAGAATGAGACGCTCGTTTATTCTGATGTTCTCATGAGGGTCGATAAAATGCTTGACATTGCCGCGACTCTTGGCGCGATGGAATCTCTGGATAATTTGAGAAAAATTGCTCGGAATATCAAGGCCAGTCTTAACGGCGAAGTTATCGACGGCGCCGTTAAGACTGCAGAGAGCGCGTCGGTTGCTTCGGACGGCGATTCTCCCGCAGAGGCGTCTGCGGATTCTGATTCTTCCGATGCCGCGGACGACAAGAGCGGTTCAAAAGACGACGCTGACGCTGACGCGAAGGCGGACGACGAGTCC
>CAZWOV010000431.1:0-2728 GCA_964635645.1 uncultured Planctomycetaceae bacterium
ATGATTTTCCGAGCATCCGGAACGGAGTTGAGGCGCGTTTTTCACGTCGGTGCGGACGCGGAATTTCAGCGTGTAGGGAACGCCCGCTTTTACCGCGGCGTTTTTGAAATAAAACTGCGGATTCCACGAGACGCTTCCCAGTCGGTCGACTTTCAGACGAAGGACTCCGTTTTCAGGTTGAAGCGTCGCTTTTCCGGAGCCGTTTTCCAGGGTCCATGGGGAACCGACGAATTTTTCAGGTTGATCGAATCCGGAATCGGGAACGATATTCGCTTCCAGCGGAAATGAACGGCATTTCCACGCTTTCGCAAGTTCGTCCGTCGAGGCGTATTTTTTCTGAAGCCATTCGTTCCAGAGTTTTTGGAAGCAGGCGGCGTACGTCGGGGTCAGATCGGCCAGATTGCCCCAGAACCAGGAGGCGACCACGCTGTTTTCGTTGTTGATTTCAATCATTGCGACGCAGGGGTCTTCGCAATAACTTAATTTTGTGTAGGGATTCACGTGCGTGAGAAGATCCCGCGCGTATTTTTTCTGATACTCGATCATTCGCGGTTCAAAATTATCGATTCCCTTGTCGAACCCCCTGTCGTAACCGGTAGGAAGAAATTGTTCGCTCCATTTTGAAAGGAAACGGGAGACGTGGAGATTAATATTGACGTAAATTCCGTTGAGCTTCAGCTGGTAAATGAACCAGTCCAGTTTGTCGAGCTGTTCCGGATCGATTGTCGCCATGTCATGGGGATAGTTTTTTCCCCAGATGACCTGATTGTCCATGTGGTGAAGACGGATCGCGTTGATTCCAAAGGAAGCCATGCGTTCAGCGTAGCGGGCCGCGTCTTCTTTATCGGGGAAATTCATGGAGGCGCAGGTATTCACTCCCCAGAATCGAATTTCTTTTCCATTTTTGGAGGTGACGAAACGATTGCCGTCTACGACGACCTGTCCGTTGGCGCCGGCTTCTGTTTTGGAGGCTGGACAACTCCAGACGTCGGCGATGTTTTCACCCATTGCGAAGAATGGGAAAAGATTGGGAATCTGTTCGGCCGCGGACAGTATGTTGGTATTGATAAAGAACGCTCCCGAAATTATCAGGAGGAGGCTGAACAGCCGGAAAAACTGTTTTTTCATGAAGAACCTCTCTTGGAATTTGGACGGAAAATAAAGGGGTTCTGGGGCTTGTCGTATTTTTCGCCGCGGCTCGAATGGAAATTTTGTGAGAAACGGCGGGAATATACGAAGTTGAAATACCCCAAAATCGTAATTAAAAAATTATTTTACCCGTAAGTTTTTTTTTTGTCAAGAGGCGGAAGGATATTTTTCCAAAAAACTCCGACGTTTACCTTTCCGGACGGAAGCGAACGCCGCCGTGTTTTGAATGTTAATTTGCCGCGCATGAAAAGCAGGAATGAAAAAGCGCAAAAGCCTTTTTTTACGATGTTATTTGGAGTATTCGTCTGTTTCTATGATATTACTGAAAATAATTTTGATTTTTTAAAATAATTGAAACTTTTTTGGAAAAAAAGCGGAGAAAAGCCTTGGGATTTGACGAAATTCTGGATAAAACATCGAAAACGTTTTTAGTGCAGAAAACCATTTTCCTTTTCTGTTCGTCGGATTTATTGTTTAACGCGGAGTATTTATGGATTTTTTATGGTGGCATGCGCCGATTTTAACGGCCCCAATGTTGATCGCGCTGATTGCGACGGTTCACGTTTTTATTTCTCATTACGCGGTAGGCGGCGGAATATTTCTTGCCGTAGAGACGTCTTGGGCGCATCGCTCCGGAGATGCTCGATACCTTGAGTATTTGAAAAGTCATGCGAAATTTTTTGTCTTGCTGAGCGTAGTTTTCGGCGCGGTTACCGGAGTTGGAATCTGGTGGGTTATTGGACTCGCTTCGCCTCTGGCGACGGAAGTCTTAATTCGGACCTTTGTTTTTGTCTGGGCGGCGGAGTGGGTCTTTTTTTTCGTAGAACTGACCGCGGCCTGTCTTTTTTTGAGTCTTTGGGACAAAGCGGCGCCGCGCGATCACTGTGCGCTGGGGTGGATTTATGCCGGAGCGTCGGTCGGTACTCTTGTTCTCATTACCGCGATAACTGCGTTTATGCTGGATTCTGGAAAATGGGCGGCGGCAACCCGGTCTGGGCTTGAAGGGGGCGCGTTCTGGTCTGCTTTTTTTAATCCTCAGTTTTTTCCGCAGTGCATTGCGCGTCTTGGAGCGGCGTTAACGATAGCCGCGGCGTGGGTTCTTTTTCACGCTTCGATTTTCGTGAAATCGGAGGAATTGAAGCGTTTGGCGGTCCGCCGTACTGTCCGTTACGCGGCGGCGGGATTTCTGATTGCGGTTGTCGGTATCTCCTGGGCGGGAGCGATTCTTCCCGAATCCGCAAAACTTTCGCTGGTACGGGCCGCCGCGTTGAACGTAATCCTTGGAATTGGGACTATTGCGGGGATTTTTCTGGTTTTTCAGCTGTTTATTCTTGCGTTGCGTCCCCAGTGGCTTACGCCTGCGTCGGGAATTGCGGTTCTTTGCGCGGCGATGGGAATTCTTACCGTGGGAGAGTTTATTCGCGAGGCGGTCCGAAAACCGTTTATTATTTCCAACTGCATTTACGGAAATCAGATTCATGTCTCGAAGGGAGAATATCTCCGCGAGAACGGTCTTCTTGAATCCGGCGTTTGGACGAAACGGTATGTTATGGAAAAGTTTCCGTATCTTGTGAACGAT
>CAZWOV010000432.1:0-2726 GCA_964635645.1 uncultured Planctomycetaceae bacterium
TCAAATCGGGCCGATGATTCAGCGAACAATCAACTTGGGCTTTTCCATCATTACGGTCGTGTTTGGCTCAACAGATTTCGTAACCCATACGCTGGACCCAATTACGGAGTTTTCTCCAATAACCGTCGTACCGCCCAATACGGTTGCGTTTGCGTAAATAACCACATGATCCCGAATGGTCGGATGCCGTTTCGTACCGCGTACGAGCTGACCGGAATCATCTTTCGGAAAACTTAAAGCGCCCAGAGTAACCCCTTGATAGAGTTTAACCCACTCTCCAATCTCGCATGTTTCGCCAATCACGACGCCGGTGCCGTGGTCGATGAAAAAATGAGCTCCAATCACCGCGCCGGGATGAATATCAATCCCCGTCAGGCTGTGCGCCCATTCGGTCATCATACGAGGAATAAGCGGAACCCCAAGTAAATGAAGTTCGTGAGCAATCCGATAAACGGTAATCGCTTTTAAGCCGGGATAACAGAAAATTGCTTCGGCAAACGAACGGCAGGCCGGGTCGCCCGCATAGGCCGCCTCCACGTCCGTCTCAAGGACTTTCCGAATTTCCGGCAAACGCGCAAGAAACGCCATTGCTTTGTCCTGACCGTCCCGGATCGCTTCGCCGCGCTGACTCAAGTCGCATCCTCCGGAACATTCGTCGGGGGAACAACTTCCTTCGTGACAGAGAGAAAGCGTAATTTGAACAGCCAGTTTATCAAAGACGCGATCCAGTATCTCGCCTATGAAATAGCCGATATTTCCCAGATGCAGATTGTTTCGAGTTCCAAATCCAGGATAAAGAGCCTCAGAAAGATCGTTCAAAATCTCAACGACCACGTCGCGCGTCGGCATGGGGCACGGACCAAGATGCTGAATGGCGCGGTATTCCGAACACGTTTCAACCAATTTGCGCGTAATATCCGGTAAATTATTTTCTTTTAACTGAATGAAAACGAGACTCATTCTGTCCCTTTCTCCTCTTTTTACTGTTTGAAAATTTCCGTTTCCTTACTTCCCAACGCAAAAACGGCTAAAAATCGAGTCAAGAAGATCCTCGGTATAGACGGCGCCGACCATCAACCCAATCTGATCCAGAGCAACGCGAACCTCCGCGGCGATTAACTCCTGAAATTCCGTCCCGCAGAGAAGCTGAGCGCGTTCAATGGATTCCAGAGAAAGTTGAAGCGATTCCCGACAACGGGTCTGCGTCGCGGCGACAAAGTCCGACTCATCCGCAGAGCGTTCTGAAAGAATCCGTTCCAAAACGCCGCGCAACCGGGAAAGTCCCTCCCCGGTCAAACTGCTCGCAACCTGAATCCTCCGGGAAACGGCCGCGGGCAAAGAGGAAACAAAGGCCGCTATCCGCTCCGCGGAAACAAGGTCTGAACGCGTCAGAACAATAAGCGACTCCGGCGTAAAAGCAATACGTTCCAGAAAATTTTTCATCGCGTCCGGGCGAATGCGGATAAAATCCTGCGCGTCGAAACAAAAAAGCGGAATGTCCGCCAGTTCTTTCTGGGATCGGGCAAGCTTCTGCGACGCCTCGTCCACAAAATCCGACTCGGACGAACGTTCCGACGCGGGGGCCAAATCCGAACTTTCCGACGCGGACGCCGAATCCGAACGTTCCCGATTCGCAGCCCCAACCCGGTCCTGACGAAGCCCCAAATCAGAATCATTGGATTGACTGAAATCGCCGGCGGTATCCACCAGAAGACATGATTTCCCGTTAAAATTCAAAGTCGCGGCAAGATAATCGCGCGTGGTGCCGGGACGATCAAATACCAGAGCGGCTTCCTTTCCAAGAAGAGCGTTAAACAGGGCGCTTTTCCCGATATTAGGCGCTCCGTAAAGAACCAGACGCGGCAAAGTTTCAGAAGATCCTCGAGAACGCATTTTATGAAGAATTCCGCGAATAATACCATGCGCGTTCTCCAGACGAACCGCAATATTCTGCGACGAAATAAATTCAATATCCTCGTCCGCAAAATCAAAACCCGCTTCCAGATTTCCCAAAAGCTCAAACAAATCAGAACGCAGTTCCCGGAGGGGAAAAGCCAGCCCGCCCGCCAGCTGATGAAGCGCAGTTTGAAGGCGCCTTGGGTCCTGCGCGTCTATCGCGCCTAACACGGCTTCCGCCTGCGTCAAATCAAGCCGTCCGGAGAGAAAAGCGCGAAGCGTGAATTCTCCCGGCTGCGCAAGACGCGCCAAACCGGTCCGACAAAGAACCGCCGTTAATTTTTCAAGGAACGGCAAAACGCCCAACGTGTGAACTTCAGCCGCTCTCTGCCCCGTGTAGCTGCGCGAACCCGGCCAACAGAGAATCCGCGCGGGAATCCGGGAAATTCCATCGCCAATTGAAAGTTCCGAATCAAAGAGAAAAGGACGCGACCCGCCAAACTCCGGAAAGGCGACCCCAATCCGCTCTAAAACGGCAAACGAATTCGGCCCGCTCAAACGCACCGCGCCCCGCAAACCATTCAGCGAATGGGCGGAAGCAACGGCGGTAATGGTATCTTCAAGGGGAAACATGTTAAGATGAATAATTAAGGAACGGCAGTTCCGGAATAATACGCAGGATTTTACTGCCGGGAAAACGCGGATTCAGGCGAAAATTTCGAAAAACCGCGTCCCAGCCATTCGATGAAACGCTCGACGGACGGACTTTCATTGATAGTCGGTCGGCGGTTCATTGGAAATATACTGTCTCCAACCGTCAAGCAGCGTTT
>CAZWOV010000433.1:0-2717 GCA_964635645.1 uncultured Planctomycetaceae bacterium
CAGTACCAAAAGTTTCAGAGCCGAGGGACGCTGGGACCGTATCCTGAAAGACATGAAACCAGGCGATTTCGTTCTGATTCAGTTTGGACACAACGACCAGAAAGAAAACCGCCCGGAAATTTACGCGGAAGCGCATACCGATTTCAAAGCGAATCTCGAAAGATTCGTTGCGGAAGTTCGGGAAAAGGGAGGAAAACCGGTCCTGATTACTCCCGTTACCCGTCGCGTCTTTGACTCAAACGGAAATTTAACCTTTTCATTGAAAGATTACCCGGAATGCCTTCGGGAAACGGCCGAAAAGACTCAAACGCCGCTAGTCGATTTAAACGCTCTGACACGCAAATGGGTTGAAGAAGCAGGGCGGGAAAAATCCGCCGGTTTTTTCATGAATCTTCAGCCTGGCGAAGAATCCAATTACCCCAACGGCAATCAGGACAATTCTCACTTCCATGAAAATGGAGCCCGCGCCGTCGCGGAAATGTTTGTCAGAGAAACTCAAAGCCGGGGATTAGAAATTGGAAAATACTTTCAAACAGCGCGTGAAAAACATGACGAATGAAACAGGAGCGCGCGAAATTCCGTTTCCTGTCAACGCTTCCTATCCGTCGCGTTTCTTTTCGCCAAACGCCTGAAAACTCGCGTTGCCTTCCGGGGTTTTCGGATAAAATACGGAAAAAAATACGCCAGGGGGGCTGGACGTTCGGGGAATTTTGTGTAAAATAAATTGTTGTGGACTACTTTTTGTTTTTTTCTTTCAGTAATTATTTCAGTGAGAATTAGTCATGGCTAAAGCTACGTACAAAGACTCGGGAGTCGATTTGGATCTTTATCGAAATGCAATGTCGCGTCTTCCTGGACTTATGGAACGGACGGAGACTCCGCGCGTTCGCCGACTTCCGGGAGGTTTTGCCGGCATGTTCCAGCTCGATTTCGAAAAAGGTTCTCCTTTCCGAAGAAATTATGAAGATCCGGTTTTGATTTCGTGCACGGATGGAGTCGGTACGAAACTCAAAATCGCGATTGCCATGGATTCTCACCAAACGGTTGGAATCGACCTGGTTGCGATGAGCGTAAACGACGCGATTTGCTGCGGCGCGGAACCTCTTTTCTTCCTTGACTACGTCGCAATGGGCAAAGATAATCCGCCCCTCCTTGAAAAAATTGTTACCGGTATTTCCGAAGGTTGCGTTCAGGCTAACAGCGCGTTGCTCGGCGGAGAAACGGCCATTATGCCCGACATGTATGGAGCCGACGATTATGATTTAGGCGGTTTTTGCGTCGGAGTCGCCTCTAAAAAGGACCTCATTGACGGCGGCGCAATTAAACCCGGCGACGTAGTCCTTGGCGTCGCTTCTACCGGACTCCACTCCAACGGCTTTTCGCTGGTTCGTAAAGTTGTTTTCTCGCTAAACAATCTGAATGTTTTTGACGAAATCAGGAATTCCGGCACGGAGCTTGACGGCCAGCTTGTCGGCAACGTCCTTCTGACGCCAACCAGAATCTACGTCAAACCGGCCCTTCACATTCTGGACAATTTCCGTTCCGCAGTCCACGGAATCGCGCACATCACAGGTGGCGGACTGCACGAAAATCTCGAACGCATTGTTCCGGAAGGTTCGCGCGTTCTGATTGACCGCAACAGCTGGACAGTCAAACCGGTTTTCAAATGGATTCAACAACTTGGAGAAATTGAAGACGACGAAATGTTCAAAGTCTTCAACATGGGACTTGGTCTCGTCCTTGTTCTGGAAAAAGAACAGGTTGACGCGATTCGCGAATCCCTGAATGAAATGGGACTTGAAAACTGGATCATCGGTAAAGTTACCGAAGGTCAAAAAGCGGTCGTCTGGAACGACCAGACAACCGCAGGCGTTTGAAAAAACAAAGAAAAACTTAATTCATGGGACGGCGTTTTTCAGTAAAAAAGTTCGTCGCAACTCGCAAAAAACGAGAGCGCTGTTCCTCTGTTAAAGTTTGAGTAGTTTTTTGTTCTTTTTTCTTGTCCGCGTTTTTTAATATGGAAATTGGAAGCGTCTTTTCCAAACGCCGACGTCCGGAAGAACAGGAACGCAACCGACCGCATCCGAATCCCCGATACCATATGATGGAAAGAAGCGTTTCATGAACATTCTCTTAACAAACGACGATGGAATTTTCGGTCCTGGACTGGCCGCGCTTTATCGCGCTCTTTCACGCATGGGAAAAGTCTGGGTCGTAGCTCCCGCCGAAGAGCAGAGCGGCGTAAGCCAGGCTCTTACCTTTCGTACGCCGATTTCTGTCAAAGACGTCTTCGTCAACGGTAAACGCTGGGGATGGGGCGTTGAAGGAACGCCGGCGGACTGCGTAAAAGTTGGCGTTAACGTCGTCTGTCCGGAAAAACCGGATATGGTCGTCAGCGGAATTAACTGGGGACAAAACTGCGGAACCAATATCCGATATTCCGGAACGCTTGGCGCGGCATTTGAAGGCGCAATGTATCACATCCCAAGTTTTGCCGTTTCTATCCACGACGACATTCTTCCGCAATTTGACCGGGCGGCAGAAATCGCGCGCCGTTTGATTGAACAGATTTTCACCCAAATTCAAAACGAAAAAGACGAACAGGACGGTTGCGGAAATCCCATTCCGCAAATATTCAACATTAATATTTCCAGAGACGCGGTAAAACAGGACGAACCTGAAATCGAAGTATGTCCGATGGACACAACGCCGTACGC
>CAZWOV010000434.1:0-2716 GCA_964635645.1 uncultured Planctomycetaceae bacterium
TAAAATATTCAAAATTCGTCTCATAGAAACCGAAACCTCTCGGAAAAACGCCTAAAGGGGGTTATTTTCAAATTAAACATAAAAAATTAAATTGGAATTTTAAAGGAAACATCCTTAAATCTCACGAAATCTGGGAGTTGCCAATGATCCAAATCGCTCGTTTGAATACTGTCCGCATTAAACATAACGTTTTGGGAAACGCCTGTTTTTTTCAAATAACAAAAACCTCTTCAAACAAAAATTATTTCGGACGTCTTTAATTAATATCGTATCAAAATCCCGACTTCATCATTCATTTTACGCCCCTAAAGCAAACTTTTCCAAAGAGTACGATTCAAAAAAAACTCAAATTCATTCTGATCGTCAAAGTCGCAACGTTTTCTTCTCCACGATTTCTCTTTCAAAATTTTTCACAAAAAACATCCCTTTACTCGCGGAAAAGCCTGGATTTTTGAAAAATATCGAGTATAATAAATACGGTGAGTTCCTGCATTTTATTTTTTCGTTTGATTTCTAATTTCACATGGAGCCGTCAAATGTTCTCCGCAACATTTCAGCCGCGTAAAATTTTTTACGTTCCATTTTTCAGACTGTCCCTCGGAACCGCTTCCATACTGATCTCTGCGTTTGCTTTTCCAACGTCCCAACCCGTTTTCGGCCAGCAGATTCATGCCTCCGCGCCATTTCAGAAAAACGGAACGAGTTTCAGCGAATCCATTGGTTCCAACTGGGGAATTTCTGGAAAAAACTGGAGTTTTGACTTCGGTTCCCCTCAATCCAATAATCTTCCGCGATACGGCGGACACGACATGAACAGCGATTTGCGGAGCGGATTTCAGTTTCAGCGCGGCGGAACGTCCGGATACTTTAACGGCTGGGCGGGACAGGGGAATCAGTCCTTCAGTACGACGGAAACCCCTTCAGCCGTATTCATGAATGGGCAACGCGCCTTTTTTCAGGACGTAACGGATACTCCATTCGTCATTTCGCATATTCCTGTCGTCGGTTCCTGGCACGGAAACGCCTGGCAGCCTTTTTACGATCCGGAAGTAACGCTCAGTCCCTCTGTTCTTCAGCAGAAAATCGACCGTCTGGAACTGGAAAAAGAGCGCTCCAAACCTCGTTACGTTCGCGAAACACCAAACGCCCCGGCTCTGAAAAAAATTCATCAGAAACCGGAAAAACGCAAAAAAAAGCCGTCCGCAAACGTCGCAAAAAACGTAACGTCGCAGACTTCCCGTTCGCAAAATTCTCAATCGGCGTACGCGCGCGGCGCCAACCCAAATACTGCGGAAAGTCCCGCGTTGAGCGTCGCTGAAATGAAACGCCGCCATCGTGAACGCCAAAAACAGAATCAGAATTAAAATGAGATTTCTTTTGAGGGACATTCCGAAATAAACGGTTTCGCGTTAAAATCGCAGTTGCCTCAAATAGAAGAAACGTCTCCATTTCCAATCGCCCGTTTTCCATAAACGTTCAAAACATGGAAAAAACCGAATTTTCCGCTACCCATCCGTAGAAAATTTTTTATTCAGCATTCTCCATTAATCCAGTTTCAGGTTTAATCATGAAAAAAAAGAGCGTCTTTTTTTTGTTACCGCTTGTTTTTTACTTCTTTTTTTCACTCGGCAACGTTCTGATTTCAGTCCGCGCCTCAGAATCTCCCAAAACAGAAGAAGGGAAACGGCCTTACGAACTGGATTGGGCGAATCGAATGGAAGATGAAGTTCCCCCCTTTATTGATTTTGAGGATCCGTCGCTTTCATGGAAAATCCAAACGATTTCCTCCGCCGCCAACTTCGAATCGTCAAAAGAACAGAAAATCTGGGGAAATTTTACGGGAAAACTCACGTACCGCGGCGATGAAAAACCAACGCAAACGCCAACCGTTACGGTCTCCCCGACCGAACCAATTCCATTACTGGAAAACCCCTCCGTGCCAACCGACTTCAACGCCGTTTCCATCTGGGTTTACGGAAATAATTGGGGCTGGGCGCCGAATCCTACGACGCCCAAAACGCAGCTCTCGCTGCTTTTCTCCGTACCGAACGAATCCAAACCGCTTGAAATACGGCTGGGTAACGTTAACTGGGAGGAATGGCATCTTCTTTTCGTACGTCTGAACGAAACGCAGCTCCAAACGCTTCGCACTCCGGGAACATGTTTTACCGGAATTAAAATTTCAGGAGGAAAAAACACGGAAGATCGCGTTCTGTTTTTTGATAATCTCGCTTTTCGTCGAGACACGCTTGACCAGCCCATGCGATTTTCCGAACGTCCCCGCCGCGGAATCGTCGATCCTGATCAGGACCAGGGCCTGAACACAGGAAAAGGAAGTCTTCCCTTCCCAACTCGAAAGGAAACGATCCTTCCCGAAATGCTCAAACCGTTCGTAAATCATGTCGTTCAAAAAACAGCGTCTCCGGACGGCTCCATCGCGCAATTCCATTTCCTCTGCGAAAGCGAAGAGGGGCTTCTTGACGTTCGCTACGCGCCGTCTTCCGCCGATACGGCTCCCTGGGACTCGCTCGCCGTCTCATGGAAAAACGGAGGCTATTTTCATCCTCTGCTTCAGGGTGGAATATCTGAGTTAGCCGTATCCGACGGCTCTATTCTTCCGGCTCGCCATGAATTCATTTCCGCGGAACAAAAATCGGACGGTACGGTTGAAACAATTTGGAATATTTACCCCGTCAAATCTGAAATAGACGCTCCC
>CAZWOV010000435.1:0-2709 GCA_964635645.1 uncultured Planctomycetaceae bacterium
CATATTTTCCATTAATCCTGTTTTCATCGAATTTCCCCCCTTGAAATATCTTCGGGTGGATTTATAATTAATTAAAGTCGGCGTCAATGCGTTCCAACCCGGTTTTTCGGCTCGCTTTGTTTATTGGGAGCGAAGAATCCCGTTTCAGATTTGACGAACGACTGTTCCGATTTATTTTTTATTGTTTTTGAGGATATTTTAATTGACTGGAACCCCCAGTTTTTTGGAGAAAGGATTTCCGTATGCCCGCCTGTTTTGGAAAGATTAACCGATTTCAAACGTTCAGATCCGTCTGGCTTTCGTTTTCAACCTTCTGCGTTCTCTTGGCGGGAGTTTTCGCTTCGTATTCATCGGCGGTAGCCGAGGATTTGCCGCCAAATGCAATTTCGAGTAAAATGCCTTCCGGCAATGAACTGGATATTGCTCTTCGGAATCGCGCTCAGGAACTCGTTCCGTATCTTGGCGATTCCTTTTGCGTATTGCCGTCGATCAATGACCGCGCATTTTGGGACGATCTGTCGCAAAAACCGCAGTACCGCAACGTCGTTTTGGCCGTTGAAAACGACATGAAGAGTCCGGTTTCCGACGTGCCGGAAGAGCTTTATCTTCTGTTTAGTCAAAACGGTAACCGAACGAACTATCAGAATGCGTATTCGCGTCGTAATTCAGGCCTGAACCGAGCGGTTCTTGCCGAGTGTTTTGAAAATCGCGGACGTTTCATTCCGCGTATCGAAGAACATCTGAAAGCGTATTTCAACGATCGGAGCTGGGTCCTTCCCGCTCATGACGGTCGTTTGAACAATTTTAACGGCCAGTACGATATCGACCTGGTTTCGAGCGCGGCGGCCTGGAATCTTGCGACTGTCGACGCCGTTTTGGGCGACCGGCTTTCCCCGGACGTTCGCAAAGAGCTTGACAGACAGCTTGAGCTTCGTTGCTTCAAACCTTTTCGCGCTCATATTTTGACGGGTAAACCGAATCTCTGGTGGGTTCGCGGCGTCAATAATTGGAATGCGGTTTGTCTGGCGGGCGTCGGCGGCGCCGCGCTGACGCATATTAAATCGAAGGAAGAGTGCGCCTGGTTTCTTGCCGCGGTCGAGACCTTTATTCAAAATTCAAATATCGGATACACGGACGACGGTTATTGCACCGAAGGCGTCGGTTACTGGTGTTACGGTTTCGGTCATCACGCCCTGCTTTCCGAGGTCGTCCGTCGCGCAACGAACGACGCGATTCAGATTCTGGACCAGGAAAAGTTGCGCCGCGTCGCTCTTTACGGATTTACGATTGAGATTCTGCCGGGATTTTCTCCGAGTTTTGCCGATTGCGGAATGAACGCGGTTCCGGAACGCGCGTTGCTCGCCTTCCTGAATCGTTACTATGGATTTCACCTGGACAACTACGATTTCACCCTTCCGAATCTGGGACAAAATCTCTGTGTTCTGGGGATTTACGGTATGAATTTACCTCCGAAACCGACGGATGATTCTGCCGGATACGCTCCGAATTTTGGAAAAATGAAAAACGCTCGGGATTCTGTCTCCAACAGAACCTGGTTTCCGTCCGCGCAAATTCTTATTCTGCGTCCGGAGGGATGGAAATCGACGTTGACGAAGAGCGCGGACCGGGCCGAACAGGTTAAATCCGTCAAAGAACTGCCGGGTTTCGCCGTAGCGATGAAGGGCGGGCATAACGCGGAACAGCATAACCATAACGACGTTGGAACGTACGTGATTTTGTATCGCGGAACTTTGCCTGCGCTTGACCTTGGCGGCGAGGTCTATACGCGGCGAACATTCAGTAAAGATCGTTACGTCAGCGACGTCCTGAATTCCTGGGGACACAATGTGCCGGTCGTCGCCGGTTGTTTACAGAAGACGGGGGCTCAATACGCCGCGAAGGCGCTGGAAACTGATTTTAACGAGAAAGAAGATCGTTTGCTTCTTGATTTTGCCGCCGCTTACGCCGCGAAGGATTGCCGAAAGCTCACGCGGGAATTCGTTTATTCCCGTACGGAAACGAAATTCGTCGTTGAGGATCAGGTTGAATTTGATTCTCCGCAGACGTTTGAAATTCCCATGGTGACGATTCAGAACTGGAAACGCGTGGAAAACGGGGTAGTTTTCGGCGAAGGGGAAAATGCCGTTCGCGCGGAAATCTACGTCGTGGCCGACGGAAAGAACGCGACGGACTGGACGCTTAAGGAGGATCGTTTCGAGGCAGATTTCCCCGCTCGCGAAGCAGCGCGGCGTATCGGCATTGTTTTGGCGCGTCCCGTCAAAACCGCGCTGGTACGGATTACCTACGTTCCCGTTGAAGAATAATCGTTGAACTTTCATGAAGATTCATTTCCCAAATCAGAAAACGACTCTGGACGTTCCGGAAAGGACGCTTCTTTCGGACGTTATTCGTGAAAATTTTGGTTCTCCGCTTCGTATGGCGTGCGGCGGCGGAGGAACCTGCGGAAAATGCGCCGTGCGTCTTGGGAACGGACGAAAAGTTCGCGCGTGTCAAACGTTTTGCGAGCCGGAAATGAAAGTCTTTGTCGATTCTCCAAAGGCGCGGCGCTGTTCGGCGCTCGCCTCCTTCGCGCCGTCTCTGTTTGCGGGAATGGCGGACGACGAGGATCGGGAACCGAGTTTTTCCGACGTTGCCATTGCTTTTGACCTTGGAACGACTACGCTTGCGGCTTCCCTGACGCGTCGGCGG
>CAZWOV010000436.1:0-2709 GCA_964635645.1 uncultured Planctomycetaceae bacterium
CATTCCCACGGGACAGGTCGTCGGCGGTTGGATCAATATGAACGCGATCAGTTTCATTAATCTTCAAACCCGCGAACGAGAAGGAACGCTGAATCTGGACCACTTTACCTTTGCGGCCGCGAATCCATGGGATATCGCCTGTTCGGCCGATGGAAAGCAACTTGTGTTAACGCATGCCGGCACGATGGACGCGAGCGTTATTGAACGTCTCGATATGCACAAACTTTTTGTTTCCGGCCTTGCGCCGTTTCCCGCGATGGGGGCGACTCCGGATCATGCGGAAGATATTCTTCCCGCTCAGAAACGGGTATTTACCTCCGGAAGGGGGCCAAGAGCGGTCTGTATCGGGGCGGAAACGGAAGAAAATGGCGTCGTCAGACGTTACGCGTACGTTGCGAATTATTTTGCCGATTCGATTGACCGAATTTTACTTTGCGGTAATCCGTTTAATACTGGCCGAACGATTGAACTGGACGGGACTCCGCCGGTTTTTAATCAGGAACGCAGGGGCGAAATGCTCTTCAACGACGGACAGATCTGTCTTGAACAGTGGCAGAGCTGCGCAACCTGCCATCCGGACGCTCGGTCGGACGCTTTGAACTGGGATCTTTTGAACGACGGAAGCGGTAATCCCAAAAATACGAAAAGTATGCTTTTTGCGCACAGAACGGCGCCGGCTATGGCAGTCGGGATACGAAAGGATGCGGAAACGGCTGTTCGCAAGGGGATTGAAATGATTCATTTTACTACGCCGAAAGAAGAAGATGCGCGCGCAATCGACGCTTATCTGGCGGCTCTTGAGCCGCGCCGCGCTCCGATTTTACGGGAAGCGGAACGCGATTCTTCCCTAAACGATGCGATCGAACGCGGACGGCGTCTGTTTTTTGGTCCTAAAACGCAATGCGCGTCGTGCCATACGGGGCAATACTTTACGGATATGCGCCTTCACGACGTCGGCACTTCAACCGTTCATGAATCGCGGCCGTTTGATACGCCGACTCTGCGCGAATGCTGGCGAACCGCGCCGTATCTTCACGACGGACGCTACGCGACGATTTTTGAGTTGCTTAAAGACGGACGGCATGGATTTACGGCTTTATTGAGCGATGAAGAATTACGCGATCTCGAGGCTTTTGTTCTTTCGCTTTAGTGTCCGATTCCGCGCCGCTGATTTTGGGAGTCAGATTTTGAGAGTTTTTTACGGTATTGGAATCGAAAGAATGCCGCGTGGAAACGATTGATTTTTCCACGCGGCATTCCTTCTGAAACCGCCTGAGAATCGATCAATAGGCGAAACGCAGTGTCGCGGATTGAACGGTAGGAAAAACCGGGCGTCCGGAAGAGTCTGCTGAAACGCAACCGGCGTTTTCCGGCGTAATTCCCATGAACATTTTGCTTTTCATCCCTTCGATTTTGAGCAAACCGTCGGAATCCATCGTAACGACCGCATGAACCGGATCGTCGTAAATGACCGTATGGTTAGCCATGGAGAAAGAATCGACGATCTCTTTCGGGTAAAGATCGTGACGTTTGGAAAGCCACTCGTGCGTCGTTGAGTTCAGATCAAAATAAACGACCTGATTCAGAATACGAATGAAATCGCGGTGATGATGACCGTTGACGTACATTCGGATTCTTCCCGGATGACGGGAATTTGTCGCGTCAATCAAATTTCGGATTTCTTCCCAGTTTTTGACGCTTTTTCCTTCGCGTTCCACGCTTTGATGACTGAACAGAACGCATGGATAAGGGGAATTTTCCAGGACGTCGGTCAGCCACGCGACCTGTTCGGGGGGAATGATGCAGACGGCGTCGCCGCGGTATTTGTAGTAGTTGCCGTTTGAGTAATGAATAAAGGTTCCGTCCTCGTTTCTGAAATAATTGGCGTCGATTACGACAAAACGGAAACCGTTTCGGTCAAAAAAATAGTAGTTTTTCTTAAGTCGATACGCTTCAAAAGTTTCATCTGCCGAACAGCCGTCGCAATCATGATTTCCCAGGACGTGGTAACTCGGAATTCTGAAATCGTTGAACTGCTTTACGAACTCCGTTTCTTTTTTCGGATTGTGGCAAAAATCGCCGCAGTGAATGATGAAGTCGCAATTTTCACGAACCGCCCGGTCCTGAATTTGCGCAAGCCGCCGGGGCGCGTTGCTGAAAAACTGCCCGGGACAGTGGTGAATGTCTGAAAACAGAGAGAATTTGACGGTGGATCGCGTTTGAATATTTGAAACGCTTTCAGCCTGGAGAGGCGCGGCGAGCGGGACTGTCAGCGCGGAAGCCGCGCCGATAGTCAGAAAATTGCGGCGGTCAAGTCGGTTGGAATTTTTCATTTCAAAATAAGGTTAAATCAGATAAAATTTGGGGATACGGAATTGATTTTGACGCTGAAATAAAAATGAACGAAGAGAAAATTTTCGAACGCTCGTTTCAGTGTTTTGGCGGATTGGCCCGCACTACTCCCGCTTCAAAATTGAGGTCGAGATCTGCGAATTGTCCTGCGCGGTAACGTTCCCAGGCAATGGCCCCCATGACCGCGTTGTCGGTACAGAGGCGAAGAGGCGCGGTGAAAAAATTGTAGCCGAAACGCTTGGCGTCGCGTTCCAGACGAGCTCGAAGGGCGGCGTTGGCTGCGACTCCTCCTCCTACGCACAGGTTTTTCATTCCGGTTTTTTTCAACGCCTGCCGGGCTTTTGTTGCCAGGACGTC
>CAZWOV010000437.1:0-2702 GCA_964635645.1 uncultured Planctomycetaceae bacterium
GTCATGTTCGACGTGAATGGGGACGGACTCATGGATCTCATGATGCTCGACACGGAAGGCTACCTCGCCTTTTTTGAACGATTTCGAGACGCCGACGGTTCTCTTAAACTCAAATCGCCGCAACGTATTTTCTTCTGGGAAGACGGTTCTCCAATGCGGTTGAATAACGGAAAAGCCGGCGGAAGCGGGCGACGGAAAATCGCAGTCTGCGACTGGGACGGAGATGGAAAATTTGACCTTCTTCTTAATTCGCGAAACGCCGACTTCGTTCGTCAGGTGAAAGCGGAAACTGGGAAGTACTATTTCAAAAACATGGGAACTCTGGATGAACGTCGGCTGGCGGGACACTCGTCAAGCCCTGCGTTCACCGATTTTAACGCCGACGGAATCCCCGATCTCGTCGTTGGCGCTGAAGACGGTCATTTTTACTATCTCCGAAACCCGCGTTCGGAAAAAAATGAAGAATAAAAAATAAAAAACGGCAAAGCTTGACCGCGAATATGAAATCAGAGACGCGGAACCGTCTCTGATTTTCTTTTTTTGAAATTAGAAAGCGAAAAAATGAAACAAAAAGGCGTTTCACAGTTTCCCGTAAAACGCCAAAGATCCCCCCTGGGATTATTCAAAAAGGAAACGAACGCCTCCCGAATATGCCTATGTTATCGGATTCAAACGCCTATCTCTAAAGTCTAAAAATTAAATTTGTCAAAATTTTATCTTTTTCTTAAAATTCCTTGTTTGCCAGAATTATTTCCCATATTTCCTTTTGTCCCGCGCACGCTTCTGGGATTGGAAACAGCAACCAGCAATGAAACATTTCGGGAAACTCGCGATACCTCAATCTTACCGGCGGATCGGAAATTTTTCCCGCCTTTTCTTTTTCCCGTTTTTCGTACCTCTCGTTTACTTTCATTACTTTTTTCAGGAACGTTCGCGTTCCCAGAGAGAGAATATCGTCGGTTCCAATGAAAATCGTCATAGGAGGTAAATTCTCCAGATTGCCCCAAAGCGGTTCCGCGCGCCAATCGCCTGGAGGAAGAGTTCCGCGCCACTTCTCAAGAATCGTTGGAAATCCGCCAAATGAAAGCATGGGATCCCGTTTTTCAAGTTTAGGGATTTCAGCTTGAAATTCCGGGTCGGAAACGCCAAATTCCAAGGCGGGAGAAATCATTATGAGATTTCGCGGCATGGGTAATCCCCGTTCTCGAAAAAACATGGCGCTGGAAAGAGTCAGACCTCCCCCGGCCGAATCTCCCATGAGAAAAATACTTTCAGAAGAAAACGTTTCCAGCAGTTTCACATAAACTTCCCGAATCATTTCAAGGGCGTTTTCGCAGGAATTATCCGGCGCAAGCGGATACTCCGGCGCAACAATTCGCGCGCCGGTACGTTTCGCAAGCCGCATGAGAAAAAACCAATGCGTTCGCGTCGCTTCGTCTACGTTTCCGCCTCCGTGAAGGTAGAGAACGATATTCCGCCGATTCCATTTGCCGTAATTTAACGTAAAGACAGGCTGTTTGCGTCCGGGAAGAAAAATCGTTTCAAACTGAAATCGAGAAAGAAAGATAAGCCAACGTTGAAGCAGAGAAGGCGCCGAACCGCGCCGGGAACGTTTCCGACGAACCTCTTCCCAAAATGAAGCGCCTGATTTTCCGTAAAATTCTTTTATTCTCAAAAGTCGGATAAGACGTCGAACGAGGTAAAAGCGAATAGATTTTCGATTTTTTCCCATGATATTCTCCTGAAATCCAGCGTCTTAACGTTCATGTTTCAAAATCGGAAAAATTTTCCGTAAAGTTTAATCCGGATTTCCAAAATCGTTGGACCCGTTCGACGGTTAATTCATCGTTAATCGTCTTCTTGCCGACGTTTTTCGCAAAAAAAACGCGGAGAACCAGGGGGAGCTGGCCTCCGCGCGAACCTCCGGAAACGGGGGAGCGTTCCCGGAGTTCTTAGACTCAAAAATTAAAAAATATTAAAGAACGTCTTTTTCAGACAAACCGTCCTCCATCAAATGACGAATAGATTTTTGCGCACAAAGCCAGAAAAGAGCCGGACGAACAAAAAATTCCATCATGGTGGAAGTAATCAGACCACCAACCACTACCGTCGCAATCGGGTAAAGAATCTCGCGGCCCGGCGTTTCCGGCGACAATGTAAGCGGAATTAATCCCAACGCGGAGGTCAAGGCCGTCATCAATACCGGCGCGACGCGGTCTTTTCCCGCTTTAATAAGTAATTCCCTGGAAAACGTCATCCCTTCAAAACGCATCAGATGAAAATAGTGGTCGATCAGAAGAATTCCGTTTCGCGACGCAATCCCGCACAGCGAAATCATTCCGACAAGGTTAGGAATCGAACGTTCCTGACCAGTCAGCAGCATCGCAATCACCGCCCCCACCAACGCCATTGGCAGAGACGACATGATCTGAAGCGCGATATTTCCGGAGTGGAACATGCGATAAAGGACCAGAAATATCATTCCAAGCGAAAAGATTGAAAGCAGGAGAAGTCTCCGCGTTGATTCCTGTTCGCTCTGAAAAAGTCCCGTGAGTTCAAGAGAAACGCCGCCTTCGGTAAGTTCGCCCCAATGCGGTTCCAGAACCTTCTCAATGTCGTTTTTGATATCCACGGCGCCGCGGTCGCGCGGACTGGCTTGAATGCTGATCTGGGCCCGGCACGCTTCATGATTGACGACGGCC
>CAZWOV010000438.1:0-2694 GCA_964635645.1 uncultured Planctomycetaceae bacterium
CGCTCTCCGGAAATATTTCCGGCGAACTTTCAAAAACCGGAAGCGGAAAACTCACTTTTTCCGGAAGTTATTCCGCGGATAAATTCTACGCCGAAGGCGGCTCGGTGGATATTTCAGGACAATTCGCCGTTACCGACCGATTCTATGGACGAAGCGCTGCGGTCAATTTTCTTGATGGAGCCGACGCCAAAATCAAAACGCTGAACGTCACGGATTCCGCATATGCGGCTTCCGTGGTCAATCAAAGCGGCGGAACCGTAACGGTTACCGGAACAAATACCGACCTCAGCAACCAGGCGAGTCTGAAAATCGGTCACTGGCCGGGAAACGGCGCGTACAATCTGTCGGGCGGAACGCTGAATGCGCTTGAATGCCGAACGCTCGTCTCCTTCGACGGCAACGGAACGCTGAACGTGACCGGCGGAACCGCCAACCTGAAAGGCCTTACTCTCCTCCAGCGCGGCGGACGGACCTGCGTCTTTAATCTGGACGGCGGACGGGTAAATATCGGCTCTCTGGGAATCGTAATTACGACCAATACGACGACGCTCGCGTCCGACCCCGGCGTCGCAATCACGCTTGGAAACGGAGCCGTCGGCGCCCTCGCAGACTGGAACTCCATCGCCAACATGACGCTCGACGGAACCGTCGGAACCGTCTTCAATACCCAGAATCCAACCTCAAATGCCGCGCAGACCGTTACGCTTTCCGGAATCCTGTCCGGAAACGGCGGACTGACCAAAACGGGAACCGGTACGCTCGTCCTGTCCGGTCAAAACACATATTCCGGAAATACGGTTATTGAAGAAGGAACGCTTCGACTGACCGGCTCGATTGCCGGAGACGTTCAGCTAAACGGCGGCGTTCTCGCCGGAAACGGAACGATCGGTTCTCTCTCCTCCGACCGCCAATCAGGCGCGTTGCTCATTACGATTGAAAACAACGCGGCAGACGTTCTGAACGTCGTTGGAAACGCCGAGCTTTACCCCGGAATATTCGATCTGGTTTTTGACGAGGAGCCAACCGAATTCGTCAAGATCATGGAAGCGGGGAGCTTCTCCAATCTTCCCGACAACCTTGAATCGCTCCTTTCCGATTCCGTTCTGGCCGGTACCAATTTGGGAATCATACTCGACGGCAACGCGCTTTACGTCGGAAATTTCAACGCAGTTCCCGAACCCGCGGCATGGATTCTGCTTATTCTTGGAGGTTCCCTGCTTTTCTCCACAAAAAACATCCGCCGAACTTTGAAAGGGAACCCCGCATGACGTCGTCGACAACTCGCCGCAACGCGTTCACACTCGTCGAGTTGCTGGTCGTCATCGCAATTATCGGAATGCTGGTCGGTCTGCTTCTTCCCGCGGTTCAGCAGGCGCGCGAAGCGGCAAGAACGATGCAGTGCAGCAATCATCTGCGTCAAATGGGTTTGGCCGCCATGAATTTTGAAAGTCAGACCCAAAAATATCCTAACGCCGGATGGTGGTACTACTTCGTCGGCGATCCCGACGCCGGCGTCGGTAAAACGCAGATGGGCGGCTGGGCGTACCAGCTTCTTCCTTTCCTGGAACAAAACGCTCTCTATCAGCTTGGCGCCGACGGCGACCCGGGAACGGAATCCAGTACGCAAAAAGCCGGAGCCAAAATTTGCTGTCAAACGCCGCTCTCATTCTGGTATTGTCCTTCGCGACGCGCCCCCAAACTTCATCAGACGTCCGCCGCGGCCTGGCCGGTCAACGCGGACAAAATGACGGAAGCCGGGAAAATCGACTATGCCGGTTGCTGTGCGGACAGTTACGCCCGCAATCCCAAACATCCGTACAGTTGGAGCGAAGCCAAAAGTATTACGGCCGGCAATCAGTGGACCAACCCCGCGACGCTCTCCAAAGGGGTCGTGATTTCACGCGCTGAATTTACTATCGGAGAAATTCGCGACGGAACTACCAATACGTATCTTTTCGCAGAGAAGTCCCTGACTCCGGAATACTACGAGACGTACGGAGACTCGCAGGACAATGAAAATCCGTACGTCGGCGCGGACGCGGACAATCTCCGGTTTGCCACAACGACCTATACGCCGCACCAGGACCGTTCCCAATACGATCCGAATTCTTACCGGATGGGAAGCAGTCACGCGGGAGCTTTCGGCGTTTCCATGTGCGACGCCTCCGTTCACCGCGTCAGCTACAGTATCGACGCGGAAATTCACGAATACCTTGGAAGCAGAAACGACGGTAAAGTCGCGCAACTTCCATAAAGCGGATAAAATCCCCGCTGTTTCGGCAGGGATTTATTTTTAATCGTTCTCCTGGTTTATTTTCTTTTGAAGGTCTTGACAGAATATCATGGAAGGGTTAAAATCAAAGAAGTTTTTTCACGCAATCCAGCTTTACTCAAAGGAAAACCAATGAAAAAAATTTTCCATTTTTTCTTCGTCTGCCTGACCCTGCTTTCAGGTTTGACCGGAAACTTTACCTTGAAAACAGTCTCCGCTCAAGACGATTCCTACCTGAATTTTTTAAACAACAAGGAACAGTACCAGCTTACTCTTGGAGAACTTCTGGAGGTTACGGCCCGCGATCTTGATATTGAGATTCAAAAAGCGCCTAAAATCGAGGGTTATCTCGATAAAAAAGTCGTTATGGCGCCGTGGAAGTTCTGGAACGACCCGTCCATGCGTCTGGCCTACATTCTGGC
>CAZWOV010000439.1:0-2685 GCA_964635645.1 uncultured Planctomycetaceae bacterium
GTTCAAATTTTAAATAAGACGCGGGGAATTTCCATTCCTCAAAAAATTTTAACCTTTTCTGTTTTAAACTCACAGAACATGACAAACCTGAATCCTTCGGATATTTTGAATTTTCAGCAGGCCCTGGACCTTCTGGATCCAACCAGAAATTCCACGTTAGACGTATGTTTCCGCGCGGACGAACTTCGAAAAAAACTTTGCGGAGACGCCGTATTTTTCAATGTCAACGGGCATCTGAATCCTACGAACGTCTGCCAGTATCGTTGCGCCCTCTGCGCTTTCAGTACGGACCGCGGTTCAAAACGCGCGTACAGAATGACCATGGACGAAATGCTCGCGAAGGCGCAGGAAGCGGCGGATGCAAACTGCTCTGAACTCCACATCGTCAGCGCCGTTGATCCGGAACTTCCATACGAATGGTACGTCAATCTCGTCCGTACCATTCATCAGACGTTTCCAACGCTTCAGATCAAAGCGTTCACCGCAGTGGAAATCGCATGGATGGCCGAAATCAGCGGCAAATCGATTGCAGAAGTTCTGACAGAGCTTCGACTGGCCGGACTCCTCACGCTCCCCGGAGGCGGAGCGGAGATCCTCGTTGACGACGTCCGAAAAATAATTTGCCGGAAGAAACCGATGAGTCAGACATGGCTTGACGTTCATCGGACGGCGCACAAACTTGGAATTCCTTCAACCGCTACGATTCTCTACGGTCACATTGAAACCCATGCCCAACGGGTTGAACACCTGATGAAACTGCGCGAACTTCAGGATGAAACCGGCGGATTCATGGCGTTCATTCCGCTTGCCTTTCATCCGCGCTCTACGCCGTTGCTGGAAGAGGGAACGATCGCCGAACAAAGAACGACCGCGGAAGACGATTTGCGTATGATCGCCGCCTCGCGGCTGATTCTCCACAATTTTCCGCACATTAAAGCCTACTGGATTTCTCTTGGAATCCAAACCGCTCAAATCGCCCTCGCCTGCGGAGCAAGCGATCTGGACGGAACGGTCCGCCAGGAAAAAATTCACCACGACGCGGGTTCGGAAACGCCGCAGATTCTAACGATTGAAGAAATCAAGGCCCTGATTCGCGAAGCGGGAAGAATTCCGGTTGAACGCGATTCAATCTATCGACCGCGAAACGCCGAAGGAATGGCGTGACGGCGTTTCTCCTTTTAATCCGAAAAGCCTCCGTCCCGAATATGGAACGGAGGCTTTTTCTATCAAAAATCAGATATCAAAATCCAAAATCTGAAATCAGAAACGGACTTCTCAAACCTCGTCGACCGACGGGCAAACAAACCCTTCGCGCCATTCGCGATTCAGTTGATCCTTCGCATAGGCGCAGCAATCGCAGAACTCTTCCTTTTCGGGATTAAACTTAAGCTGGGGACCCAGTGAAAGCGGCGTGGCTTCCAGATCAACGCCGTTCGCTTTCAGGTGTTCGACCGTACGAAGAACGGTATCTTTATTGTCGTCGCGGCTTTCGATCTTCTCCATTTCTTTGCAGAGTTCGTCGACCGAAACCTTATTTTTCTCGCCGATATAGTAGCTGGCGTTCCCAAGGTGAGCCATCGCGGCGGAAAGATGACCGTCGAGAATCGGCGCGTGCAAAATGGAAGCGTCGCGGGAAACAACCGCGTCAATAAAGTTATCGAAATGAAGCTGATCGTTTCCGCCCTTAAATTCCTGAATCACGTTGCCCTGTTTGTCGTAGGCGACGCACAGTCCGTAGTGAACCTGAACGAGCTTACCTTCCGTTCCGTAAAACACGACGCCGATCTTGGCGCCGTCAAGATCCGGAGTTTCCAGACCGCGCGTTTCGAAAACAATCGTCTTGTCGCCGTAATCAAAGACGGACACTTCCGTGTTCGCCGTATCGCCGGCGTCGACATAATTCGGATCGTTACGTTCGGCCTGGTATCCAAGACGGCCGCCGTACGTGATTACTTTATTCGGATGACGCATCAGACCAAGTCCCCAACGGGCGATATCAAGCTGGTGCGGTCCCTGATTTCCAGAGTCGCCGTTGCCGTAGAGACGCTGCCAGTGCCAATCGTAGTGGAACTGCTGACGGGTAAGCTTCGGTTCGGTAAAGATTGCCGGGCCGCTCCAGAGATTGAAATCGACGGAACCCGGAATATTCTGCGTGTAGTCGCCCAAGGCGCCGATGGATTTACGGCGTTTGTAGCAGAGACCGCGCGCAAAATCGACTTTTCCAATACCGCCGTCGTGCATGAACTTGATGGCTTCGCGCAACGCCGGGTTGGAACGGCACTGAGTGCCGACCTGACAAATACGCCCGTACTTCTTTGCCGCGGCAACCATGGTTTTACCCTCAAACAGATTGTGGGTGGCGGGTTTTTCAACGTAAACGTCTTTTCCCGCCTGCATTGCCCAGACGGCGGAAAGACCGTGCCAGTAGTTCGGAGTCGCGCTTCCCACCACGTCGAGGTCTTTGTCGGCAAACGCTTCGCGCATGTCCTTCACGTATTTCGGGCGGAATCCCTGCTTCTCCGCAACCTGATTGCATCGCGCAAGACCGACCGATTCGTCCGGATCGACAAGATACGTAATGACCGTTTTCGGATTGTTAATGAATCCGCTGATGTGGGAAGTTCCGCGGCCTCTTACGCCAACGACGGCGCACTCAATTCTGTCGTTCGCGGCCGGACCTTCGTT